>JAMONK010000123.1 GCA_027065835.1 Thermococcus sp.
AGACCTGTGGAGCGCGCGCTGGGGACTGTCCCGGCCACTTTGGTCATGTCGAGCTCGCGAGGCCGGTGATACACATAGGATTTGCCAAAACCATCCACAGGGTTCTTGAGAGCACCTGCCGCGAGTGCGGAAGGGTAAAGCTCACGGACGAAGAGATCGATGAGTACATGAAAAAATTCGAAGTGGTGGGGGATAGGAAGAAGGCAAAAGACGCGCTGATCAAGGAGATACACAAGAAGGCCAAGGAACGGATGGTCTGCCCCCACTGCGGAGCACCCCAGTTCCCGATAAAGTTCGAGAGACCGTTCACGTACTGGGAGCTCAGGAAGGATGAGGAAGGAAACGAGTACAAGCACAGAATGATGCCCAGTGAGGTAAGGGACAGGCTTGAGAGGATACCCGATAAGGACCTCCCGGTTCTCGGCCTCCATCCCGAGAAGGCCAGGCCCGAGTGGATGGTTCTCACGGTTCTACCGGTTCCGCCCGTTACGATGAGGCCGTCGATAACCCTCGAAAGCGGCATCAGGGCGGAGGACGACCTCACCCACAAGATGGTGGACATAATCCGCATCAACAACCGCCTCAAGTCCAACATCGAGGCTGGTGCGCCGCAGCTCATCATCGAGGACCTCTGGGACCTCCTCCAGTACCACGTCACCACATACATCAACAACGAGACCTCCGGAATCCCGCCGGCCAAGCACAAGAGCGGAAGGCCCCTCAAGACCCTCTCCCAGAGGCTCAAGGGTAAGGAGGGCCGCTTCCGTGGAAACCTCAGCGGTAAGCGTGTCAACTTCTCGGCCCGTACCGTCATCAGCCCCGACCCGATGATAAGCATCAACGAGGTCGGCGTTCCGATGGCCGTCGCCATGGAGCTGACCGTTCCCGAGAGGGTTACGGAGTTCAACATAGAAAAGCTCAGAAAGATGGTTCTCAACGGCCCCGAGAATTATCCAGGTGCAAACTACGTTATAGACCCAGAGGGAAGAAGAATAAGGCTCATGGAAAACAACCGCGAGAACGTTGCCGAGATGCTTGACCTGGGATGGACGGTTGAGAGGCACCTCCTCGACGGCGACGTAGTTCTCTTCAACAGACAGCCCTCCCTCCATAGGATGTCCATCATGGCCCACCGCGTCAGGGTGATGCCGTACAGAACCTTCCGCCTCAACCTCTCGGTCTGCCCGCCGTACAACGCCGACTTCGACGGTGACGAGATGAACCTCCACGTTCCGCAGACGGAGGAGGCCCAGGCGGAGGCCAGAATACTCATGGAGGTCCAGAACCACATCATCTCGCCACGTTACGGAGGCCCACTCATCGCTGGAATCCAGGACCACATCTCCGGCGGCTACCTGCTCACCCACGAGGGTGCCTACTTCACCCGTTCAGAGGTTGAGCAGATGCTCATGTTCGCCGGCATAGAGGTGGACAAACTCCCCAAGCCGGACAGGGTAGAAAACGGCGTGGAGCTGTGGAGCGGAAAGACAATATTCTCCCTGGCGCTTCCAGAGGGGCTGACTGTATGGTACAGAAATAAGCTCTGCGACGAGCCCGAACGCTGTGAGGCCATTGAGAAGCTCATAAAAGAGAAACTCGTTCCGGACCCGGAGGAGGTCAGGAAGCTCGCCTACGATGGCTTCACATACATCCTCAACGGCAAACTGCTGAGCGGCGCTATAGACAAAAAGGCATACGGAAGGGAAGACGGAAGAATACTGGACATCATCGTGAGGGAATACGGGGCCGACAGGGGCAGGAAGTTCCTGGATCAGGTCACAAAACTCGCCATCTGGACGATAACCCACAAAGGATTCACGACAGCAATAGACGACGAGGATCTCCCAACCGAAGCGCTGGACAGAATCAAGGAGATAATCCGGGAGGCCGACGAGAAGGTGAACAGGCTCATCACCGCTTACAACAACGGTGAACTTGAACCTCTGCCCGGTAAAACACTGGAAGAGACGCTTGAGAGCAAGATCATGGCCGTTCTTGCCGAGGCCCGTGATAACGCAGGTAAGGTTGCCGAGAGGTACCTCGGTATGGGCAACCACGCGGTCATCATGGCCAAGACGGGAGCGAGGGGTAAGATCCTGAACATCACCCAGATGGCGGCGATGCTCGGACAGCAGTCAATCCGTGGAAAGCGCCTCTACCGCGGCTACCGTGGAAGAGTTTTGACGCATTTCAAGCCCAGGGACCTTGGAGCAAGGGCCAAAGGGTTCATCATCAACTCGTACAAGAGCGGGCTAACCCCCCAGGAGTACTTCTTCCACGCGATGGGTGGACGTGAGGGACTGGTTGACACCGCGGTCAGGACCGCGCAGAGCGGTTACATGCAGAGGAGGCTCATCAACGCGCTCCAGGACCTCAAGGTGGACTACGACGGAACGGTGAGGGACCCGACGGGAATAATCGTCCAGTTCAAATACGGAGAGGACGGAGTGGACCCAATGAGAAGCTGGGGAGGTAAGACCGTGGACGTGGACAGGGTGATCCTGAGGACCCTTGTGAAGATCAGGGGAGGGGGTGAGTGAAATGGTCACCGCCAAGACCATCAAGAGCGTTATCGACAAGTCAGGGCTCCCGGATAACATCAAGGAGGAACTTTACAACAAACTGCTCGATTACAACAAGAAGTACAAGCTCAAAAAGGCGGAAGTACAGGCTGTAGTGGACGAGGCCATAAGGGAGTACGAAGAGGCCCTTATCGAGCCTGGAGAGGCAATAGGCACCGTTGCAGCCCAGTCAATGGGAGAACCCTCGACCCAGATGACCCTCAACACGTTCCACTACGCCGGTGTTGCCGAGATCAACGTCACCCTCGGTCTGCCGAGGATCATCGAGATCGTTGATGCGAGGAAGAACCCCTCAACACCCATCATGACAGTCTACCTCGACGACAAACACCGCCACGATAGGGAGAAGGCGATGGAAGTCGCCAAACGCATTGAGGGCACGACCATAGAGAACCTGGCCAGGGAGATGAGCATCGACATCCTCAACTTCGAGTTCGTCGTGGAGGTGGACCCGGAGAGGCTTGAGAAGAGCGGCCTTGACATGGAGCGGATTCAGAAAAAGCTGGAGGGCTCGTTTAAGAGTGCCGAGTTTGAGACCGAGGGCTACACGCTCATAATGAGGCCCAAGAAGGTCACTAAACTCTCCGACCTCAGAAAGCTTGCCGAAAAGGTTAAAAAGCATCGCTTGAAGGGTCTGTCAGGCGTCGGAAAGACGGTTATCAGAAAAGAGGGCGAGGAATACATCATCTACACCGAAGGCTCGAACTTCAAGCAGGTACTGAAGGTTCCGGGGGTTGACCCGACGAGGACAAGAACAAACAACATTCACGAAATAGCAGAGGTGCTTGGAATAGAGGCCGCGAGAAACGCCATCATCGAGGAGATAGTAAACACGATGCGCGAGCAGGGTCTTGAGGTCGATGTCAGGCACATCATGCTCGTCGCGGACATGATGACGCTGGACGGTGTGATACTGCCCATAGGCAGGCACGGCATAGTCGGTGAGAAGGCCAGTGTACTGGCCAGGGCAGCTTTCGAGATCACAACTCAACACCTGTTTGAGGCGGCCGAGAGGGGCGAAAGCGATCCCCTCAACGGTGTCGTTGAGAACGTGTTAATCGGACAGCCCGTCCCTGTTGGAACGGGTATAGTCAAACTGGCAATGGACCTGCCGATAAAACCAAAAAGAAGTAAGGAGGTGTGACTGATGGATTTAGCTTTCGAGCTTAGGAAAGCTGATGAAACCGGAAAGATTATCAAAGGCGCCAAGGAGGCAGTCAGGCTCGCCAAGATGGGGGGTGCAAAGCTCATCATCATCGCCAAGAACGCAAGGGCGGACGTTAAAGAGGACGTCCAGTACTACGCCAAGCTGAGCGGAATACCAGTCTACGAATTCGAGGGGAGCAGCGTGGAACTTGGCACCATCCTCGGAAGGCCCCACACGGTTTCGGCCATTGCCATAGTCGACCCCGGCGAAAGTAAAATCCTAGCCCTTGGGGGTAAGGAGTAATGGCGCTCAAGCTCAACACCGACCAGATCAAGTTCATCGCACTCTTCGAGAGCATGACCGGAGCAACGGTTATGGACTGCCTAATCGAGAGGGCCAAGAACAGGCTCATATTCGTCGTCAAAAAGGGCGAGATGGGACTGGCCCTCGGCAAGAAAGGCGCCAACGTCAAACGCGTTCAGGATATGCTCGGAAAGGAAATAGAGCTCATAGAACACTCAGAGAACCCCGAGGAGTTCCTGAGGAACATTTATAAGAGCATGGGAGTAAAGGTTAAAAAAGTCCACATCACTGAAAAGAGGGATGGTAAGAAGGTCGCCCTCCTGGATATCGGGCAGCGTGACAAGCCCCGCGCCATTGGAAAGGGCGGCCAGAACATCAACCTCGTGAAGGAGTTGATGGAGAGACATCACGGCATTAGCGATGTGGTGATAATCTGAGGTGATGATCATGGCTGGAAAGAAGGCTCCGTACGGAGAGTTTGCCGGAAGAAAGCTCAAGCTCAAGAGGAAGAAGTTCCGCTGGAGCGACATAAGGTACAAGAGGAGGGTTCTCCGCCTCAAGGAGAAGAGCGACCCGCTCGGTGGGGCCCCGCAGGCCAAAGGCATAGTCCTTGAGAAGATAGCCGTCGAGGCAAAGCAGCCGAACTCTGGAATGCGTAAGGCCGTCAGAGTTCAGCTCATCAAGAACGGTAAGGTCGTCACCGCCTTCACCCCCGGTGACGGTGCCATCAACCACATAGACGAGCACGATGAGGTAATCATCGAGGGAATCGGCGGTCCAAAGGGCGGTTCAGTCGGTGATATCCCTGGAATCAGGTACAAGGTCATAAAGGTCAACAGGGTATCCCTCAACGAACTCGTCAAGGGAAGGAAGGAGAAGCCGAGGAGGTGAGAGGAATGGCCAAGGAGCTCAGTGAGAGGTTCTTCATACCGAAGGAGCCGAAGGTCTTCGGAAGATGGAGCGTTGAGGACGTCGTCGTCAATGACCCATCACTCAGACCCTACATAAACCTCGACGCCAGGATCCTCCCCCACAGCCACGGGAGACACGCCAAGAAGTCGTTTGGGAAGGCCAGCGTTCACATCGTCGAGAGGCTCATGAACAAGGTCATGAGAAGCGGTTCAAGCGGCCACAAGGTCGGCGGCCACTTCATGAGGAGGGAGCACCGCTCGCTCATGAGCAAGAAGATGAAGGCCTACGAGGTCGTCAAAGAAGCCTTCATGATCATCGAGCGCAGGACCAAGAAGAACCCGATTCAGGTTCTCGTTCAGGCCCTCGAGAACTCCTCACCGAGGGAGGACACCACAACCATAGCGTTCGGTGGAATCCGCTACCACATGGCGGTTGACGTCGCCCCGCTCAGGAGGCTCGACATCGCCCTGAAGAACATCGCTCTCGGCGCTTCAGCCAAGTGCTACAGGAACAAGACCAGCTACGCTCAGGCCCTCGCGGAGGAGATAATAGCCGCCGCCAACAAGGACCCGAAGAGCTTCGCTTACAGCAAGAAGGAAGAGATCGAGAGGGTTGCCCAGTCCTCACGCTGAGGGCTGAGGATTTCTATCCTATTCCCTACTTTTGTTCTCTAAATTAGACTTTGCCCCACCATGTTTCCAGGCTTTTCTATTCCAAAGAAGTTCAGAACAGTTGGAGCAATGTCCATGAGGCCCGGCTCATCAAGCTTCA
>JAMONK010000124.1 GCA_027065835.1 Thermococcus sp.
CGAGGTGATTTCGATGGAGAAGAACGAGGGAACCCTCGACAGGGTTTTGAGGATAGTTATAGGAATAGCACTGCTCGGAGTCTGGGCGGGCATGAACGTGCCCTACGAGACGGTGCTTTTGATAGTCGGGCTGGTCGCACTGGTGACGGGGCTGACGGGGTTCTGCGCCCTGTATAAAGTCCTGAATGTAAGCACCTGCAAAGAATGCTGAGGTGAAAGGGTGAAGCGCGTAACCAAAGCCCTGATAGTCTCCGGTGAACTGCTGATAGCGGTAAGTCTGGTGCTGATGGCAACGGGGCTGGCAATGAACGACCCGAGGTCGATCCTTGGTTCGCTGATAAGCTACACCACCGCCAGAAGGATCCACACACTTGCGGCGTACGCTTTCATTCCGCTCCTGTACCTTCATACGACGGCCGGACTTTCACTCCTGCTTCGGAGAACCGCTGTATCCAAAAGTAAACGGGGCCGGAGAACCATCATCGGCCTGTGGACAGCCCTGGTTATGGGGATGGTTCTTCTAGCCATGATCCCCCAGGAAACCCAGATTCCCGTAGGATCAACGGCCGCGGCAAGTGTCGGTAGTGCCTCTGGGCTAACCCTTGCCGAAGTGGCGGAACACAACTCAGGGAAGGATTGCTGGGTCGTCATTGGGAACGACGTCTACAACGTCACCGCCCTCATAGACCAGCACCCGGGCGGTAGGGAGGCTATATTGAAGTACTGCGGCACGAACGCGACTGACGTTTTCTTCTCAAAGCACGACCAAGCAGCCTACGATACTCTTCAAAGCTACTACGTAGGGACAATAGGAAACGCCACAAGGGGGTCGTTTGAATCCAGCACCCCTAGGACCAAGGAGGGGGGAGATAACGATGATTGAGCCTCTTTTATTTTCGGTAGTTTGAGGTGCTGTGTTGTCGGGTTCCCTTCCGCTGTCTCTTTACACTCGAAATGGGGGCATCTGGTACTCAGTCCCTCAGCGCCACCAGGAGTGTGAACACCATCACCAGAACTATCTCGTAGGTCTCTATCAACGCCACGGAAGGCCAGTGAAGGAACGTCCCAAAGAGGGCCAGCAGGAACATCAGGACCGACCCGTATCTCATGGCCTCATCCCTACTCCCCAGTCCGTAGAGTAACCCTCCCATGAAGAACTGGATGAAGAAGTAAGTGGACACGAAGCCATGCGGACGCGTACCTGCGTGGAAAACTCCGATTAGAGCCAGAAAAATGGCTGAAATGCTGATATAGGCTCCCCCTATAGTCTGGACCTTAGTCCCCGCCACAAGGAGCAGGTAAACGGAGAAGATGAACATGAGAACAGCCGTCACAATTAGGCCGTAGTTGTATATCCAAGGTGCTTGCGCCATCTCTGGAGAGCCAAGATCGCTGAGAGCGTTGTGGAAAAACGAGAACCAGGGGTTTCGGTGTATTCCCCAGGCAACGAAGAGCCAGTAGACCGTCCCGCCGAGTATGCCGCAGTACCTGAACGCTTTCATACCCAGACCGGTTTTTGTGTGTGACATACATCCACCTCCGGGCTGGTTGCCCTTTCAATGTAGTTGGTGCTAAGGTGTATATGCTTTATGAGAGTGCAGTGCGACCCGTTAAGTGTTTCGATGGTGAAGGGCATCCAAGTAACCTCACCCTACGATGAAGGACAAACGTCATAAACCTGCCGGGTTACCGAAGTATGTATAACATTACGGGGGTGCTGGAATGTACAGGTACAGGAGGAAACTCAGTCTGGGCCTCGAGGAGGCCGAGGAGAAGTTTAAGGCGAAGCTGGAGGAGAAGGGCTACAAGGTTGTTCTTGAGTTTACCCCGAGTGACGTCGTCAGATCCAAGTTAAACATCGACATGGAACCCTACAGATTGCTTTGGGTCTGTAATCCGAAGGCATTCTACGAGATGACCAAGGAGGACTACGAGATAGGCTCCTTCGCCCCGTGCCCGGTGCTCTTCTACCAGAGGGACGGGGAGACCTACGTCGCCATAAACACCGCGGAGGAGATCCTGCCAATAATGGGAAAGGCCTTTGAGGACGTGAAGTCCGTCGTTGAATCCCTCTGATTCCTTTTAATTTGAAGTCACACAGAGATTGGGAAAACATCGAAGAGGGCAGAAGATAAAGATCACAGAAGCCTCTCTATGAGCTCCCCGACGTTCCCCCTGGCCCTGCCGCGGAGCCTTTCGAGGTGACTGCTGAGAGCTTCCCCAATGCCGTGGACGAAGAGGCTCATCGCCTCGTCACTGTCAAGGCCCCTCGACCGGAGGTAGAAGAGGGCATCCTCGTCG
>JAMONK010000125.1 GCA_027065835.1 Thermococcus sp.
TTTGATTATCTCCCCGAACTCCGGAAGGGCTGGCTCCCTCCTGAAGTCCTTCCCCACGGTGTCGCTGACGTGTACGTGGGGAACGAGGGGGGCTAAATAGGTCCCTCCCCTGACGACCAGAACCGGGAAGTCCGCAAGCTCCCTCGCGGCTTTGGTGATTATAGCCGGTGTCGGGTGCCCCTCGGGCGTTACGGGTATTACGTCAATCGTCAGGGGCTTCTCGTGGAAGAGGTACTCCGCATCAGCCACCGGTGTGAGCTTCGTCAGTTCGGGCGTCGCTCCCGCGACACTTATCCCCGGCACGGTGCTTATCTCGGTGTTTCCCAAGACCAGCAGGAAGAGGCTCTTCATTTCAACCACCGCTGGACTTTTTATCCAATACTTTATATGCCCTTCGGCCAACTTCGAACGGTGGGAGAATGGGAAGGGCGCTGATAGTACTCGGAACCTCATCCGGGGCGGGCAAATCCCTTCTGACAACGGCCCTCTGCAGGATTTTCTCGAACCTCGGCTACGACGTCGTTCCATTCAAGAGCCAGAACATGAGTCTAAACTCGGCTCCGAGCATCGAGGAGGAGATAGAGGGGTTCGCCAGGCTCGTTGAGAAGAACCTCGACGTGGGGAGGGTTTTAGGGGAGCTGGGAATTTAGAAATAATCCTCCGGCCCCTCAAGAACCTTGGGAGGATGCTTCTTTCGCCACCACAGCTTTAACCTGATGTACGCGTAAAATCCGAGGAAGAGAAGCATTGCGATAGCTATGAATATCACTGCGAAGAGCAGGAAGCCGAAGAGGAACAGTCCTCCCACGAGGATTATGGCGAGGAAGATCACGAAAGCTTTTATCTCCTCCACGTTCATTCTGGTCCCTCCACAAGCTTTGCTATTCTATTCGCCAGCTTTAACTCTTCCGGTGTGTTCACGTTGAGGGCCAACAGCGGGTTGCTCAGCTCTAAGAACGCCTCTCCTTCAGTTCCGATGGCGTTGAGGCCGACTATTGCGTAGCCCCTGTAAACGACTAGCTTTAAGTCCTTCGGAACGAGCTTCAGCGGAAGAACCCCGGTGAGGCTCGTCCTCCCGTCGAAGGCCTCTGAAATCTGCGCTATATCAGCAGTTTTCACGAAGGGCAAATCTGCGGAGACGCCCACAAACGGCCCCAGTTCTCGCAGGAGCCACTGAATGTCCTCAACGTAACCCCTCCCCGGCGTCTCAACGAAGGGAATCCCCTCTCGGAGGCACAGCTCCCTCGTCTTCGGTGCCTTCTCGGAGAGGGCGACGATGGTCTCACCGACCTTCTCGGCCTCGCGGTAAACCCTGAGGAGCATCGGCACTCCGCCGACCTTCAGAACGGGCTTTTCCTTCCTCATTCTGCTGGACTCTCCGCCGGCCATGATGACTATCATCCGCTCACCCCGCCAGGACCAGTATGAGGAGCGTCCCTGCCCTTGTGATCTCTGCCACAGCTCCGATGCAGTCACCGTTGAGCCCGCCGAAGTTCCTCAGCGAGAGGTGAATGACGTAAGCCCCGACCAAGAGGCCGAGGAGGGAAGCTAGCGAGCGCAGTTCGAGGTAAGCTATTGGGAGGAGCAGGAGGGCGTAGAGTGCTGTTCCGACGACCAGCCACTTCCCCTTCATGCCTTCCATGAAGTACGCCCCTAGGCCGTTTCCCAGCGGCTTCTTTGTGGCAAGCGCGAGGAGCATGGCGAACTTCGAGTTCAGCTCCGCCAGATAGAGAGCGTAGAACGGAAGAAACGGGAGGGTATGAACCTGCAGGAGGAGAACCATCACAACGGCAAAAACTCCGGCTACCCCAGTGTTGACGTCTTTCATCGCCTTTACCTTCCTCTCGCGGTCGCCCTTGACCATTACCCCGTCGGCCCAATCCACCAGGCCGTCGAGGTGGAGGAGGCCTATCGTGAGGTAGAGCGCGAGGACAGCCAAAACGTTCCCGAGGGGAAGGTTAAGGTAGAGAACCGCGGTTGGAAGGGCCGAGCTGAGGAGAGCGACCAGCGGAAGTGCCCAGAGCTCCCGCCGGGCCTTCTCGAAGTCTCCCTCCACCGGCAGGCGGGTGAAAAAGGGGATGAGGTTTTTCATGATCCCTCACCCGTCTCCTGGAAGAGCCGCGTCATGCAGCCGGCTATGAAGCCGCCTATCGCATCGTCGAGGAACGGCGGGAGCTCGGCTAAAATGCCGGGCTTTCTCGTGTCGTAGTAGAAGAAGTTGAAGAGCGCCATCTTGCCGCCGATGTACTCGGCGATGTTTATT
>JAMONK010000126.1 GCA_027065835.1 Thermococcus sp.
GAGGAGATAATCAAGGCCATAGAAAGGTACGGCTACGAAGTGGAGGTGGCCTGAATGCCGATTGACCCGGTCTGCGGAATGGATGACAGAGAGACCCTCATGCTCGTCGGCGTCTACCTGCTCTCCGCCGAGCATCCCGCGGAAGGCTCTTATACCGGCTGATATTAAACATATCGAGGAATATCGATGATGGGAACGAAGGGAAAGATTCTCGCCCTCATAGTGCTGGCGGCTCTTCTTGCCGGCTCCCTTGCGTATCTGCAAATCTGGAAAACGGAGCGCATGTATCCCGGCGATCTCAGGGGAGAGATAGTCGTTGGCGGACTGAAGAGGACGTACATAGTTCATTTTCCCCGGAATTTTTCCGAGGATGAACACCTGCCCCTTCTGATAGCCCTCCACGGCGGCGGTGGGACGGGGTTCGACATGGAGCGCCTTACAGGGGGCGGCCTCAACACCTTGGCCGATAGGGAGCGCTTCGTCGTGGTCTATCCTGACGGTGTGGAGAGGCACTGGAACGACGGCCGGAACCTATCACGCTACCGTGCCCAGCGGGAGAACATAGACGACGTTGCGTTCATATCGGCGCTCATCGACCTCTTCGTGAGGGAATACGGCGTGAACGGGAGCAGGGTTTACGTCACCGGAATGTCGAACGGCGGACTGATGACCTACAGGCTGGCCTGCGAGATTCCCGAGAGGCTGGCGGCGGTGGCGGTCGTCGGCGTCTCCATGTCGGAGAACCTGTACGGCAACTGTTCCTCCAAGGTTCCCGTTCCCATCCTGATAATCCTCGGAACGGACGACCCGTTGGTTCCCTGGAACGGCGGCGAGCTTCACTTCGGGCCGGTTGAGCTTGGGCGGGTAGTTTCCATCGAGAGGACTGTTGAGTACTGGGCAGCTAGGAACGGCTGCACCTCAAGGCACGGGCGGGAACACCTTCCGGACGTTGATCCTGAGGACGGAACGCGGGTCTGGGTTGAGAGGTACTCGAACTGCAGCGGTGGGGCTGAGGTCGTTCTATACGGTATCGAAGGTGGCGGCCATACGTGGCCGGGCGGCTATCAGTACCTCCCTCCGAGTATTATTGGAAAGACGAGCAGGGACATAGACGCCAACGAGGTCATCTGGAAGTTCTTCTCAAACCATCCACGGGGGCGGGCAGGTTAACCCCACAGCACATATAACACTTGGTGGTAGGAAGGTTTATAAACATTTGCACAGATGCTCAAATGTAGAGGTGAAGAAAATGACCGAGGTCTGCAAGGTGTACGAAGAGCATCTGGACAAAATCCTGGAGGCCCAGGCGAAGCTGCCAGAGGAGGAGAGCATACTCGAGGCGGCAGACTTCTTCGACGCCCTTGGGAACCCCACCAGGCTTAAGATCCTGCTCGCGCTCATGGAGGCCGGGGAACTCTGCACCTGTGACCTCTCGGCGATAACCAAGCTTTCCGTCTCGGCCATCTCGCACCAGCTCCGCATCCTCAAGGACAGGAAGATAGTCGCCTACCGCAAGGACGGCAAGAACGTTTTCTACCGCCTGGACGACGAGCACATCAGGAAACTCCTGAGGACTGCCCTCGAACACCTCTCGGAGGTAAGGTGATGCCGCAGAAGCTCGTCCTTGAGGGACTCGACTGCGCGAGCTGTGCGTATGAGATAGAGGAGGCCCTCAAGAAGGAGGGCTTTGAGTTTGCAGTCGTGAATTTCACGACGAAGGAAGCGATAATCGAGGGGGACATCGGAAAGGCCAAGGAGATAATCAAGAGGGTCGAGCCGGATATTGAGGTCGTCGAAAGGGACGTGCACGACGAGGACCACGAACACGGGGGGAGAAGGAGTTACACGGGGACGATCTACACCATAGGGGCCTCACTGGTGCTCTTTGCCGTTGGAATAGTGATGCGCTACTACTACGGCATAGACGACACCCTCGTCTTCGGCATCTTCCTGGCGAGCTACGTTACCTCCGGAAGGAATGTTCTCAAAAGCGCGGTAGTCAACTCCCTGCACGGCAACGTCTTTGACGAAAACTTCCTCATAGCGGTCGCCACGCTGGGAGCCTTCGCCATCAGGGAGTATCCCGAGGGAGTTGCCGTCATGCTGTTCTACGTCGTCGGCGAGTTCTTCCAGGACCTGGCGGTGAACCGGTCGCGGCGCTCCATAAAGGCACTGCTTGCTCTCAAGGCCGAGTATGCGAACCTGCTCAGGAACGGCGAAGTTATTCAGGTGAAGCCGGAGGAACTGAAGGTTGGCGATACG
>JAMONK010000127.1 GCA_027065835.1 Thermococcus sp.
CCTCGCTTCCTTTCGATTCTCGTGCACTAAGCAGTATGTTGATGCACCCTTTTGCTCAATGAAAAACGTTATTAAGGTTCGATGTTCATATTATTTCGGTGATGTCCATGTCAGAGCCACTGGTTAAGAAAGCGTATGAGACTGAAAAGAAGGCCGCCGCGAGCTACACCGATGGTCTCGGTCTCATAAGGGGACAGGGACTGAGGTACACCAAGGTTGAGGAAGTCGTTGGCAGGATAGCCGTCGACACAATAATCCACAAGCACCTGATGAAGGCCATTCTGGAAGCCCAGAAGGAGCTGGAGAAGCTCGCGGGAGAGGGGCCAATAGAGGAGGTCAAGGAGGTTGAACTTGTACCCGAGCAGAAAGCCCTGGTCAAGCGCTTTGCCGAGATGCACCTGGACATCGAGAAGGACATGATAGAGACCTACCAGAAGATGGCGGAGAAGATGACCCACCCCCTGTTCAGGGGGCTCGCAGAGGCCCTCATCGAGAATGAGCAGGAGCACCACAGGCTGCTTGCGGAGCTGATAGCGAAGTACAGGGAGTAGTCCCCTGTTTCTACTGCTTTTCCTTGTTTTCTGGGACATGAACAGGGCACATATACTGGAGCTAAGGCAAAGTTTAATACCTTTCGACACGTATTTTAACCCGGTGATTCTTATGAGAAGAGCACTTGTAACCCTCACACCACCCGAGGGCAAAAGGCTCATCGCAAAGGCCGTCGTTGCCATGCCCGAAGTTCAGCACGCCCTCAAACATGGCTTCGTTTACATAGCCACCGGCACAACAGCCGCCTATGTGGCCGAGGAGATACTCGGGGAGAAGATAGAGAAGGAGAAGTGGACCGTCGGTGTTATCAGTAAGGGGAGAACCTGCGTTACCCCAAAGGCAACATGGCCCAAGCACCTTGTTCTGTACAAGGGAGAGCCCTTCGACGACCCTCTGGAAGCCCTCAAGCGTATGGGCCCGAAGGACGTCTTCATCAAGGGCGCCAACGCGATAGACATCAACTGGAACGTTGCAGTTTTCGCCGCCGCTCCCGACGGCGGGACGATAGGGAAGACCTTCGGCTGGACGATAACGAAGGGGGTCTTCACGATAACGCCGGTGAGCCTCGAGAAGTTCGTGCCGACGCCGGTCGAGGAGAGCGCCAAGCTCACCGGCATCTACTCCTTCGACTGGGGAACCGGGCTTTATTCCGCACTCGTGCCGATACCACACTCCCACCCCGTTACGGAGGTTGAAGCCTACAGGATTCTGGCGGACGTGGAGGCGATTCCGATAGCGGGGGGCGGAGCGGGCGGAGCTGAAGGAAGCGTCACCCTCGTCCTTGAGGGGGATGATGAGGCAATGGAGAAGGCGAAGGAGATAACGAAGGCCATCAAGGGCGAGCCATACCTCAAGCCGTACACCGAGGACTGCTCGGTCTGTCCGTTCGCAAAGATATGCGGCCCTGGAAGCGGGGCGTTCTGAGATTGAAGCTTTTTTCAAGAATTCCTTTTTAAACCCCCTTTCTCTTTTCTGACGGGGGTGAGGGGATGGACGAGCTTGAGATGATAAGGAGAAAGAAGATGCTTGAACTCATGAAGAGGGCAGGAATGATAGAGGTCAAGCCGAAGAGAAAGGTGGTCATCGAGGTCATAACGTCACCCGGCTGTCCCTACTGCCCGATAGCCTGGGCAATGGCTCAGGAGCTTGAGAGAAAATACGAGGGCGTCATAGCGAGGGAACTGAGCGTGGCAACTCCCGAAGGCCAGAGGAAGGCCATGGAGCACAACATAATGGGAACCCCCACGATACTCATAGACAGCAGGGTGGAGTTTATTGGGGTTCCCAACTTTGCCGAATTCGAAAGAAGGGTGAGGGAAAAGCTGGGATTAAGATAGTGTCAGCCCCGATGCAGAGTTTCCAACTCCACATATCAAGGGAAAATTAGAGGAACTCAAGGGCCGACGTGCATCATCTGACTGTACATCTCCCAGTCGAGGAGAAGTTCGTACTCGGCCCGAAGGGTGTAGTAGTGGCCCTTCTCCATATCACTGAGGTAGCGCATGAGCCTTTTCCTGTCCTCACTCCCTACCATTCTCTCTATCTCCCCATAGAACCCGGCTGCTATCTCTTCGGCCCGCATGGCCCAGCGAATGAGCTCTATCGTATCCTGTACCCCCTGGAGCTCCCTGGCGACGGGTTTGAGCTCAGGTCCTACATGTTCCTTGGGGAGGACGATTTCTTTATCTGGGAACATCATGGAG
>JAMONK010000128.1 GCA_027065835.1 Thermococcus sp.
ATGACCGACTTAAAGTGGGATCTTCAGGTTGAGCTTGTCGACGAGTTCCTTGTAGCGGTTCCTGACGGTCACCTCGGTAACCCTCGCAACCTCCGCGACCTCACGCTGGGTTCTTTTTTCATCCTCAAGAAGACCGGCCACGTAAAGTGCGGCGGCCACAAGACCTGCGGGACTCTTCCCGCTCGTGAGGCCTTTCTCGTACGCATCATCCAGTATCCTGACGGCCCTCCTGCGGACCCTCTCGCTGAGGTCCAGTTCATCGGCGAACTTGTTAACGTAGTCGGTGGGCTTCACGAAGAGCTTCTTCGGCGTCAGGTTTAGATTACGGGCAACAAAACGGAAACTCCGGCCTATCTCCTTTTTGTCAACGCGTGAAACGTCGGCGATCTCGTCGAGCGTCCTCGGGATCTTAAGCAGCCTGCAGGCCGCGTAAACGCATGCCGCAATGACGCTCTCAATGGAGCGCCCCCGTATAAGGCCCTTCCTAACCGCCTCACGGTAAAGGCGGGCGGCCTCTTCTTCAACGTGTCGGGGTAGGCTTAAATGACTTGCTATCCTGTCGAGCTCGCTCAGGGCGAAGGCGAGATTGCGCTCGGCCGCATCGCTCACACGAAGGCGGCTCTGCCACCGTCTAAGGCGGTACATCTTCTCACGCATCAATCCGGTGAGGTTTCTGTCGATTCCAATATCCGTGGAAAGCCCTTTGTCGTGGAGGAGGATGCTCTCCGGGGCACCTGTTCTGGCCCTCTTCTCCCTCTGGGAGGAATCAAAGGCACGCCATTCGGGGCCGGTGTCGATCACGTTCTCCTCTATAACGTAGCCGCACTTGGCACAGACTATCTCCCCTCTTCCAGGATCGTAGATGAACTCGGTTGAACCGCAGACCGGACAGACCCTGCGCTTGTTCACTGCCACACCTCCACCGGGGCGGCTATTTTATAAAGCCCTTATAAACCTTCGCCTTTTTTCTTCGATACGTACCTGAAAAGCCACGCTAGATCCTCCTTTTTGAATGTTATCCTCTCAAGAACCCGTACCACGTTCTCATCGTCGATTACATTGGCGTAAACCCATAAAAAGACGGGATCATCGTCCGTCCCTATCTTGACGTTCCTGTAGAGAACGTCCACAGTCCCGTCCCTGTTCCTTTTAACGGAGACGGCTTTCCAGCTATCCAGACTAACCTCACCGCTTCTATCGAGTTCCCTGATGATCTCCTTGACTTCCATTGGTGCACCATCCGGAGGGTCACCATTTTATCTTGTAGTCCCTTCTCGTCCTGGCATCCACCTGGGCCAGTATCCTCTTGAGCTTGGGGTCATCGATGGGTTCCCTTATCTGACCCGCCTGATAGAGCTGGACCAGGACCAGTTCAACCTGCCTCGCGAGCTCGGGTTTAACGAGCTTAACGCGGCCGAGCCTTTCCCTGGCTTCAGGGGTTAGGATGCGCCTCATGATGGCATCGAGCTGGGCTTCAAGCTCCATCTCCTGCCTCATTGCCTCCTCCTGAGCCTTCTGCTGCTCCGCAAGGCGCTTCTGCATCTCAAGGAGCTTCTTCTTCCGAATCTCCTCTATGTCCTCGGCCATGCTCCCACCTCCATGATTAAGGTCATGGATCCGGTTAAAAAAGTATTGGGCAAAAGCTTAAATCCACTTGGAACAATCCCACAATGTAATTCAGAGAACACAGATCGGTGATAAAAATGAGGGTTCACCCTGTAGTGTCCGCACTCATTGTGTTTCTCCTCCTAGCCCCACTCCTTCCCTCCGTGGGGGCGTACAGCACAGCCTGGTGCGGCTCCTGCCATCAGTTCGTTGTTGTGAACGACGGCGTTTTTGCGTTCAACGGGAGCAGTTTCCAGGACCTGACGTGGGAGCTGCAGGCGAAGAACTTAAAACGGGAAGAGTTCATGGACTTCATCCAGACCCTTGGCGTGGCCAACGCAGGTGACCTCACACTGTTCTATTTCTTCCCCTACGACATGCTCTATATGGGCGTGTACAACGGAACGCTCCCGGTTGTTATGAAGCCGGTTCTTAGCTGGTACGTTGGGGGAGTATGGGACTTCGTGAAATACAACGGCAGCGTCTTCTTCGTGGCATCTACGGGGGTTAGTCCCCACTGTGCGAGCGACGAGGTTTACCGCCTTGATTTGAAGACGTTCAGGGTAACGGCTGGGTGGGACCTCTCCTGGGACGCCCGCGACAGGATAGCCCCCCAGAACGCCGGCAACAGCCCTTACGCTTGGGTAA
>JAMONK010000129.1 GCA_027065835.1 Thermococcus sp.
CTCGTTGGTCATCGCGTAAGCCGACCATATGGCGTCCTCGGGCATCCTGTACTTTATGATGACCAGGATACCTATCTCCGTGGCCAGAACGAGAACGAACATGAACGCGCTGAGCCCAACTATGTCTTGGCCCGTTAGTATGGGGCCGATGATAATAAAGGTGACCATGAAAACAACCGAGATTATGAGCGAGGAGTATATCTCCTTGAAGACGTCCAGGTCGTACAGGGCCCCCTCATAGAACGTCTCGTAGTCGTCCATAACCGTTTTCTGCTCCTGAAGGAGATAGTCCTTGAGGTCAACACCACTGTCCAGCGAGTACGCCAGCCTGTCGAGGAAGTCGGCGAAGACCTTACTCGGGGTTCTCCTGGCCAGGAAGCGGAGGGCTTCGGGCATTCCCCTGTGAAGTTTGGCTATGAGGTAGTACACCTTCTTCATTTCGGTGGCTATGGGCTCAAGGATCTTCTCCGTGGCCACGTTCCATATAAGCTCGCTCCTGCTGACGTCGCTAGTCGAGAGAACCGCAAAGTAGGTGGCGAAGTATGGGATCTTCGAGTTTATCTGTACCTTCTTGCTACTGGCCTTGGCGCTGGGGTAGGCAACCGCGTACATCATCGGCAGGAAGGACACCAGGTAGAGTATTATCCTTATGATCCTGCTGAGGGCAACGAAACGCAGGAGCATGGAGGCCGCCAGGAATATGACAACCGAGGCCACCAGACTGGGGGCCAGAACCTTTCTCAGGTACTCCCTGATGTTGAGACCCGCCTGCACAAAGACACCCGCTTTTCCCCCAGCCATGGTACCACCTCACAGCCTGAAGCTCAGTCCCTCCAGCCCCCGTTCGTAGAATCCCTTTATCTCACGGTACACCTCGTGGTACCCCGTTATGCCAAGCTCCGCCATCCTGTTGATGATCCTGGCCCTCAGAAACAGTTCGTTGTATATCTCCTTGGGGTCTTCGTAGCCCACGACCTCCGCTATCTTCCTCTCCAGGATGTACGAGTTGTTCATTCCTCTGAAGATGTGCCTGTCGCCGACCGGGTCCCACTCAAAGACGTTCCTCGTGGCAACACCGCCCAGCTCCTCATAGTAGCCCTCGATTTCAACCACGCTGAGGACCCTTCTAAGGAACCTCCCCTTCACGTAGACGGCCTGCTGGAACAGGGCGATGTTGAGGTTGTCTATGAACGTGACGGGTATGTTGATGGGCGAACCAGTGAAACGCTGTATCATCTTCTTGATATCACCGGCGTGGAACGTGGACATGACCGGGTGTCCTGTCTGCATGGCCTGGAAGGCTATGGCACCCTCGGCTCCACGGATCTCACCGACTATGATGTAGTTCGGCCTCGAACGCAGGGCCGCTTTCAGCAGATCAAAGAGGGTAACCCTGCTCTCCTCCGGGCCGCGCTCCCTTGTGGCAAGCCTCTGCCATGTCTCATGGGGGACTATAACCTCCGGGGTGTCCTCCGCGGTGTATATCTTTGCGTCCGGCTTGATGAAGGGTATGATTGAGTTTAGGGTTGTCGTCTTTCCACTGGCGGTCTCACCGCATACGAAGACGCTCATACCGTACTCAAGGGCGAGCCAGAGGTAAGCCGCCACCTCCGCCGAGAAGGTCCCCCATTTCACGAGCTGAACGACGCTTATCGGGGTGGCCGAGAATTTACGGATGGTGGCGCTTGGACCCTTTATGCTGACGTCCGGGGAGTAGATTATGTTGATACGCGAGCCGTCCGGCAGGGTCCCATCGACGATCGGGTTCTTGTCGCTTACGGGTCTCCCCATCCTCTCGCTGAGGTTCTTGAAATAGTCCGCAAGGCGGATGTTATCGCCGAAGGTGATGTTGGTCGGCATCGCCTCGAATATCTTGTGAATCAGGGCCACGTAGTTCGCACCGACCACGTGAATATCCTCGATGTACGGGTCGCGCATAAGGGGCTCAAGCGGCCCTATACCAACTATATCCCTCTTGAGGATATACCTGAACTTTTCCACCTCTTCCGGGGCGAAAGAAAGCCGCGTTCTCTTTAGGAGCCCTCCGCCACCGCTGGAAAGTTTGGCCAGTGCCTCGTCAAAGAGATCGTCCAGGAAGTGCTCGAAAGCCTCCTGCTCCTCAGGTATGGATTTCTCGGGGGCCAGCTCCAGTATTTTGTCCTTGAGGACATCGTACTTCCGTTCCTCCTCTGGGTTCGTTATCCGGGGCTCCACCACGATGTACCTCTTCCGGGTGTGGATATCACCGTATA
>JAMONK010000130.1 GCA_027065835.1 Thermococcus sp.
CATCAACTTTTTCAGTTGCCTCCTTTTTGAGACCTTCCGGGACATCGCATAGGTCGAGGATAACCTGTGGGGCCCCCTTTGCAACCTTAAACTTCTCATCGTTGCTTATCTCGGCCTCGGTTCTCTTTATGACCGGATCAAATGGGGTGAAATGGGTCTGTCTGAACTTTCTGATGGCTTCCTTGAGGCCGAACCCCTCCAGTGCCCTGAGAATGGCAAGGTCAATGGGGTCGTTGTCCTCCTCCCTGCTCGCCAAGGCCCCGTACAGGACGACATCACTCTCCGAGTAGCCGTTGAATGGAACCGGGTCGCCGACGGTGAGTTCGTTCTTGGTCAGGGTTCCGGTCTTATCTGAGCAGAGAACGTCAACCCCCGCCAGTTCCTCGATGGCGACCAGTTTGGTAACCACGGCCTGCCTCTTGGCGAGGTTCAGCGCACCTATCGCCATTGTTATGGAGAGAACCGCCGGCATCGCCGCCGGGATCGCCGCCACTATGAGGACGAGGCTGAAGCGGAGCGCCTCGATGAGGCTTTCGTGCCTATGGATCGCAACAAGGAAGACGACCGAGACGAGGAGGAGGGAGAGTATTATGAGGTAGTCGCCCACACGTATGACCATCCTCTGGAACGAGCTGACGGTCTTGGCGCTCTCAACGAGCTGGACGGTCTTGCCGAAGTACGTGTTCAGGCCGGTTCCCGTAACGACGGCGGTCATCTCGCCCTTCTTAACGAGTGCACCGGAGAACGCGATGTCCCCCACCTTCTTCTCCACGGGCAGGGACTCACCGGTCAGGGCTGACTCGTCCACCATGAGGTACTCCCCGTCCGTCAGCTTAACATCGGCGGGGATGATGTCTCCCATCCGGAGGCGGATTATATCGCCGGGTACGAGCTCCCTGGCGGGTATGACCTTCCATTTGCCGTCGCGGAGAACCCTAGCCTGGAGGGCCATCTTCTGCTTCAGGAACTCTATAACGTTCTCGGCCTTGTGCTCCTCCCAGAACCCGACGACACCGTTGAGCGCGAGGAGAATCATGATTATCCAGAAATCCGCCCAGTGCCGGACAACCGCGGAAAGAACAGCCGCTATCTCTATCATCCATGGAATCGGCCCCCAGAAGTAGGAGAGGAACTTCATTATGGGGTTTACCTTCTTTTCCGGAATTTCGTTTGGCCCGTACTCCCTTAATCTTCTTTCTGCCTCCTCCGTTGAGAGTCCCTCATTTGATGTCCTCAACTCTTTAAAAACATCCGCAACACTCATATGCTTGTAATCCTTTTCGGTTACCATGTTCACCGCCATTGAAAATAACATGCAAAAATATATACGAATTTCGTTACAATGATAAAAATACGCGTTCTCGTGCCAAGGCTGAAAAATGTTCATCAACATCCGGGTATTTAGACCTCTTTGTAAAGAACCCAACAACTGTTCAAAAATTAACTCGAATTTTCACAACAAAAATTGAAAAATTTTTAGAGGGCGGTTCACTTTGTGGCCCTCGTTATTCCGACGTCCTCCACGAGCACGTAGGGGGTCGAAACGGGGGTGTTAACCTCCCACCAGTGGATGTGGTAGCTCTCCTTTCCAAGGGCCTTGATTCCTTCAAGGATCCTCTGGAGGTTGTCGCTGACGCGGATGTTCCTTATCGGCCTCAGCTCGCCGTTCTCGACGAGGAATATCCCGTCCCTTGGGATGGTTGAGAAGTCGCCGGCGACGTAGTTCTGGAAGCGGGTGTACCAGACGTTGGTGATGTAGATTCCCCTCTTGACCTCGCTGAACAGCTCTTCCCTGGAGTAGTCGCCCGGCTCAAGGACGATGTTCCAGGCGTGGGGCATTATGAGGCCAGCGTTGGCCGTCGTCTTGGTTCCGTACTTCTTCGCCATGCTCGTGTTGAGCAGGAAGGTCTTGAAGGTTCCATTCTCGATTATCGTTGTTTCCCTCGTGGGCACTCCTTCGTCGTCGAACTTCCTCGTTCCGTAACCGTTGGGCATGTTGCCGACGTCCTTTATCGTGACGATGTCGTTGGCGACTTTCTGGCCGAGCTTGTTCACCAGGAAGCTAAAACCGGCCTCTGCCGCGTAGGCGGAGGTCATGAAGCTCATGTAGCTCAGCAGGTTCGCAAACGCCAACGGGTCGAAGATTACGTCGAACTTCCCCTCCGGCCCCTGCTCAG
>JAMONK010000131.1 GCA_027065835.1 Thermococcus sp.
TTTGCCCTGGGGATACTGTCCCTCTACTACCTCTCCGCTTCCAACGTCCGCAGGGGAAGGCTTCTTGGATTTTTGTATTTCGGCGCCGGGGCGCTGGGCTCGGTCGCGGTTCTCTCGGAGTCCATTCACGAGACGCCCCTGCTTCCGGCCATTTTTGCCCTCTGGTTGGCGCTGTCCCTCCTCGGGATGCTCCCCCTCTTCCGCGGAATCGAGGTTTCGTGGAAGCTTTCGCTCGTGGCGATGCTTCTCCTCGGCATATCGGCCCTCGTCAGCGCCTCTACCGCAGGGTGGGTCGTTGAGGACTACTACGCTCACGTTCATGTAGGAGAAATCCCCGAAAACGCCACCGTTATCGTGGCCTACCCCGAAAACGTCAGCCCCCCAAACGCGACGGGCTAAGCTTTTAAGCTCGGTACCGAGGCTGGAACCATGGAGAGGGAACTCAGGTACAGACGCGCCTCATCCTGGGAGTACGACTTAATCCTCCGCGAGGCCGAGAAGTACGGCGAGCTCAGGCATCACTCCTTCGCCGTGGTTGAGGGGAAGTTCCGAGACGTCTACGCGGTAAACGAAACTGTCTGGGCAGAGATTGAAGGGATGCCCATCAAGCCCTACGCCTACGGAACCTTCGTGGGCACGATAAAGGTGGACAAAAACCTGGTCGAGAAGTTCTACCCCAACGTCGAGTTCTTCTACTTCGTTGACGTTGCGAAGAACTACGCCGTTCTAACCCCCAAGGCGGGATTCCTCTTCACAACCGGCAAGGACGTGCCCAAGAGCGGCGTGAGGCGTTACGACTGGAAGGGGACGAAGAAGCTGGTGGTTTACGACGATAACGGCGTTATCCTGGGTATCGGCAGGATAAACCCGGAGAGCAGGAGGAAGTTCATCCTGAACGTTACCGACATCGGTGAGCCCATACGGCGGAAGCGCTGACTGAACTGTACCGGATAAAGGTGTAGAGAAGTTGCGGTAACCTCTTAGCCTTTTCCGTTTCTCCTGAGGGCCTCTTCCCAGGTCATTATCATGTGGGTGTAGGTGTCATCGTCCTCGTAGATGCCACGCTTTATCTCGGAGACGTGGGCGTACTTCGCCTCTATCTTGTCGAGGATGTAGTCAACGGCGGCCTCTGGGTCTGGTCGCGTACCGCAGGTGTAGACGTCTATCGCGGCGTAGCCCTCCTCCGGCCAGGTGTGGATCGAGAGGTGGCTCTCGGCGACGACGACCATGCCGCTTACCCCCATCGGGGAGAATCTGAAGAAATGGGTCATCTTAACCTCCATCTTGCCGACCTTCGCCGCTTCCAGGAAGATCTCCCTGAGCTTTTTAGCGTCAGCCAGTATCTCAGGATCGCAGCCGGCGGCCTCAACAACGTAGTGAAATCCGATCGTCCCTATCTCGCCCATGGTTCTCACCCTTGTCCCACTATATCGTTCCCTTTTTAAAGTTAAGCCCAGAAGCTAAGAGCTGTGGTGCGGCCTTTTTAGTGTTAAGCGGTTTTAACCTGCCTGTGAATATATAAAGCTGGCAGTTGGTCACTGTTTTCCTTATGGACTGCTGAGCGTTAGCCAGAGCATCTTTCCGGTGTTCCTGCCCCTCTTTAATTTTATTCAAGGCTGCGATCCTTTGTACGTTCTTGAACATCCAGAACCATTAATCTTAAAACTCATGGGTCATACTAACGACAAGTTTTGCAAAAAGTCTCGGAAGGGGTGAAAGAATGGCGAAGTCTAAAACCAAAAAGGCGCCTCAGCCCTCCGCGGGTGAGGCCATTCGACTGAGGAAGCAGGAAAAGCTCAGGTTCCTCTCTAAGATGGGTTATAAAAAAATGATACTCTATCCACTGGCAGTTTTTGTTATTGCCGTTCTCATACTGGCGGTTCACTTCCCAACCCTTGGAATAGACCTTAAGGGTGGAGTGGTGGTAACTGCAACGGGGATAACTGCCAACCCGGACAACCTGGCCAAGTACATCCACGACCAGACCGGCGTGAACGTGAACGTTGAAAGCTTCACGGGGCTTGGGGGCAGCGGTGTCAGGGTGTACGCCCCGGCCGGCACAGACCCAGGGGTGATCATCAGTGCACTGGAGAAGAAGTATCCAAACGCCCAGTATCAGCACAGCGATGTCTCGGCAACCTTCGGTAAACTTGCGCAGAAGCAGGGTATCAAGGCCATAGTTCTGGCGTTTATAGGAATGGCCGCGGTGGTCTTCCTGTTCTTCCGGAACCCGGTCTCATCAACGGCAATAGTGTTCTCGGCCTTCTCGGATATGGTCATAGCGGTCGCCACGATGGGACTGTTTGGGATACAGCTCACAACCGCAACCATAGCGGCCCTCCTGATGCTCATCGGTTACACGGTTGACAGCAACATCCTCCTCACAACGAGGGTTCTCCGCAGGAAAGAAACGGACGTGGAGAGCGCGTACCTTTCAGCGGTTTCAACCGGCTTCACCATGAGCACCACGACACTGGTGGCCCTGATAGTCCTGCGGCTTGTCTCGACATCGGAGGTCATCGACAACATAGCGGTGGTTCTCATCTTCGGTCTCCTCGCGGACTTCATGAACACGTGGATCTTCAACGCGGGCGTTCTCCAGTGGTACCTGGCCAGAAACGCCGGAGGTGGTAAAGCATGAAGCGCAGAACCAAGAGACTCCTCCACAACTGGAGGGTAATCCTGCTCATCATCGTGCTCATCGGGGCGATAGCCACCCTTGCGGTTAGACCCCTAACGTACGGTATAGACATAAGCGGTGGCGTTGCCATAGTGGCCCAGACGGAGCATCCCGTTGACAAGGGCACCATGGACACCGTCGTTCACTCACTGCAGAACAGGCTCAACACCTTTGGACTGCGCGACATCAGCGTGGAAGCCCAGGGCGGTGGAGGCGGCAACTACCAGATAGTGCTGGTGAAGGTCGCCAACGTCTCCAGTGAGGCTGAGGTGAAGGCCCTCAAGGACGTTATACAGAGCCAGGGTGTCTTCTACATGGAGTTCGATGGGGTGGTCTTTGGAACGGGTAAGGACGTCGAGTACGTTGGATACTACAAACTGGAATCGGCTGGAAACGGCGTCCGCTGGAACGTGCCGTTCAGGATATCAAAGAGCGCCGCCAGCAAGTTTGCAAAGCTCGCCAAGGGCAAGCCCAACTGGCCGGTGGACATGTACCTTGATCCCCCAGTCAACGCGCTCCTCGTGGTTCCTCAGAGCGTGTACAAACTCATGAACAGCTCGACCTTTAACTCCCAGGCGCCCCAGGCACCCACCCTCCTTGAGAGGATCTCCTCCGCGTTCAACACCACGACCGTTGCCTACGCAAACCAGAGTGCTGAGGAGATAGCCAAGCTCGCCAAGGGCAAGGACAAGGTTGTTCTCGTCGGCGTCGGTGAGAACCTGGTGAAACCCCTGAAGGCCATGAACATAACGGCCAGGTACATTGAGCGCGGTGTCGGAGAGACCGACAATCAGCTTATCATCCGCACCCTGGGACTCTACGGCCCCTACGCGGTGGACCCTGACCTCGCCCAGGGGATTCCCCATCAGGACGTTCAGATCACGGGAACCGCCGCGAACAGGGTGGCCGCTGAGCAGGAGGCCAACACAGTTTACACCGTCCTCAAGAGCGGTTCACTCCCGGTTAAGCTCAACGTTATAGGAACCGAGTTCATATCCCCCAGGTTGGGGGAGAACTTCAAGAAGCAGGCTGCCTACGCCGGGTTGGGCGCCCTGATAGCCGTCCTCCTGGTAGTCTACCTCCACTACAGGAGATGGAAGATAGCCATTCCAATAGCGTCCACAAGCCTCTTTGAGGTCACGATAATACTCGGTGTCGCAGCGCTCATCAAATGGAACCTTGACCTTCCGAGTATAGCCGGTATAATCGCGGCCATAGGTACGGGCGTTGACCAGCAGGTCGTTATAACGGACGAGCTCCTTGGCGGGATGGGTCAGAGCAGGATCAGCAGAAGGTCGAGTCTCCTGAAGAGGATGGGACGGGCGTTCTTCATCATCCTGGCCTCAGCAACGACCACCATAGTGGCTATGGCGTTCCTGCTGTTCTACTTCGTGGGAACGCTCAAGGGCTTCGCCTTCACCACGATACTTGGGGTGCTCATTGGAGTTCTCATAACGAGACCCGCGTACGCTGAGATAGCCAAGTACCTGCTCGGTGAGGACTGATGTTCGTCGTGATAATGGGCGCCGGTAGGGTCGGTTACCTCGTGGCCAAGATGCTGGAGCAGGACGGCCACGACGTCACCATAGTTGAGATGGACAAGGAGAGGGCCAAGGAGCTCTCCCTCCTTGTCAACGGTTTGGTCATAGAGGGCGACGCAACCGACCCGAAAACTCTGGAGGAAGCCAACATAAAGCAGGCGGACGCTTTTGCGGCTCTGACCGGCAAGGACGACGCTAACCTGCTTGCCTGCATTCTTGCCAAGCACCTGAACCCCAACGTCAGAACATCCCTCAGGCTCGGAAACCCGAAGAACAAGCGCATATTCGAGGAGGTCGGCGACCTGAAGAAGTACTTTGACTTCGTCATAAGTCCCGAGGAGATAGCGGCCGAGTACATAAGCAGAAACATCGTCACCCCCGGCTTTGATAGGGTTCTGTTCCCAAGGGAAGGGGCGGAGATAGTGCGCTTCCACCTGACGGGGGACAACGAGGTGGCGGGCAAGCTCGTGAAGGACCTGAAACTTCCTAGGGACGCACTGATAGTCGCGGCCTACGATGAAAAGGGAAACCTGATAATCCCGTCCGGCGACACGAAGCTCCCGGAGAAAGGGCAGATAATAATCTTTGCAAAGAACAACGTTCTGGACGATGTTAAGGGCCTTTTTGAAAAGAGAAAATCTGAAAATGAAAAGGCCTGATTCATATTCTCTTTTTGTTTACCTGGCTCTGTCCCGGAACCCCCTTCATACTCCCGAGCTGAGGGGTTTACCATAAACTATTTAAACCGGTTAGGGAAGCCAAAAGTGGCTTAAGGGTGCCTGTTTTCAATTTCATTGGGGGGCTGATCATGGAGGACGTCATCAAACAGATTGTTGAGGCCGAGAAAAAAGCAGAGGAACGTATTGAACGCGCCAAAGAGGACGCCAAGGGGATAGTTCTCAAGGCGAGAGAAGAGGCCAAGCTGATTGAGGAGAATATCCTTAAAGAGGCGGATGAGAAGGCCAGTTCCCTTATTGAAAAGGCCCGGCGTGAGGGAGAGGACGAAGCCAAGAGTATCATCACCCAGGGGGAGGGTGAGCTTGAGGAACTCAGGTCGAGGGCAATGGCCAACTTTGAGGCCGCCATATCCGAGGGAGTAGAGCTCATAAGAGGGGGCTGACATGTTCAGGCCGGAAGAGATGCTTAAAATCGAGGTAATAACGCTCAACCGCTACAAGGACACCCTGCTGACCTACCTTCATGAGGAGGGTGTAGTTGAGATCCGCGAGGTGGACGTGGACATCGCCCAGAATGATTCGCCCAACGAGTTCCACAGGAAGGCCGCCTCGTACAGTATCACGATATCCCGGCTGGTTGACTTCCTCAAGGCCTACAAGAAAAGTACCGGTGGGGGAATTAAGAGTTTCATATTCCCCGCGGAGCCCGTAAAGAAAACCTACAGATACGAGGGTATTGAGAAGCTTATAAAGGACGTTGAGGCGTTCCTGAGTGTCGTTGAGCCAGAGATCAAGGCGGTTGAGGGTAAGATAACCTCCACCCAGACGGAGATAGAGCGCATAAAGGGGGACATGGCCGTACTTGAGCTCCTCTCGTGGCTCAACCTTGACGTGTCGTACCTCCGCTCAACCAATATGCTCGAAATAGTCGTTGGAACTGTGGATAAGAACAGGTTCGGGGCCCTCGTTGATGACGTCAAGGGGGCAACTGAGGGTCGCTTTACGATGGTCTCCAGGGAGTTTAAGGACAAGGTCATGGTGGTTTTCCTCTTCCTGAAGGAGGACTACGAAAAGGCCAACCCAGTCCTGGCCAAACACTCCCTTGAGAGGATAGAGGTTCCTGAAGGGAGGGGAACACCGAAGGAGCTTCTAAAGGTCTACGAGGAAAAACTGGAGTCCAAAGAGAAGGAGCTTGAGGCCGCCAAGAAGGATGCCGAGATGCTCGCGGAGAGGTACTACGAGGAAGTTAGGTTCTACCAGGAACTCATGGAGAACGAGAGGGACAAGGCTTCGGTTCTTCCAATGCTCGCCAGGACCAACATGACGTTTGCAATGACTGGTTGGGCTCCAAGGAATGGCGTGAGCTCTATAATCGAGGGTATCAAACGCGTCACCGATGGAAAGGTATACATCAACGTCAAGGATCCCTCCGAAGAGGAGCTGGACGAGATCCCGATAAAACTCAAGAACCCGGGATGGGCCAGGCCGTTTGAGATGCTCACGGAGATGTACGGCGTTCCAAAATACAACGAGTTCGACCCGACTCCCATAATAGCCTTTACATACTCGTTCTTCTTCGGCTTCATGCTCACCGATTTCTTCTACGGTCTCATAGTGGGTGTGGTAGCGGCCCTGCTCGTTAAGGGGCACAAGAGGTTCAACGACGGCACATACAAGTTTGCGTACACCCTGCTCATCAGCTCCTTCTTCACGATGGGTATGGGTGCCCTGTTCGGCAGTTACTTCGGCAACGCTGGAGACGTGGTCCTTCAGTACCTCACAGGAAACCCCAGCGCCCACTTCCCACGCATAGCGGATGCCCTCAGGGACCCGATGTTCGTCCTGATCCTAGCGCTGGCCATAGGTCTCGCCCACCTGTTCACAGGTTACACCCTTGGCTTCATCGTCCGTTGGAAGAACAAAGACAGGAGGGGCGCCATACTAGAGCAGCTCCCCTGGATGATCATAATCCTCAGCATAGTGCTCTTCGCCACCAAGAACCCGGGACTTGCAATGCCAGCGAAGGGGCTGTTTGGGCTTGGACTCGTCCTCTTTGCGGTGGGCGAAATAGTCGCGAACGGCGGACTGGCGGGGCTGATGATAATCTCCGACTTCTTCGGCTTCGTTGGAACGTGGCTCAGCTACGCCAGACTCATGGCCCTGGCCCTTGCGACGAGCGGTATAGCGATGGTCGTCAACGTCCTGGTGGCGATGGTCTGGGGCATAAAAATAAGCGCGGTTCCCCTGGGCATTGTACTTGGTCTCATAGTGTTTGTTGGCGGTCAGCTCTTTTCGACCGCAATAAACGCCCTTGGAGCTTTCGTTCACTCTCTCCGTTTGCAATACGTTGAGTTCTTCGGAACGTTCTACTCTGGAGAAGGTAAGCCCTTCGAGCCTTTCAGGGCGAGGAGGGAGGTTTCAAAACTGGAAGTTGAGGTTGAAGCTTAAGGAGGTGTTTGAAAAATGGACCCGATAGTTTACGTATCCCTTGGAGCGGCCCTCGCGGCCGGACTCGCCGGAGCAGCTTCGGCGTTCGGTGTTGGTGTTGCAGGTGCAGCTGCAGCTGGAGTCGTCGCCGAGGATGAGAAGAACTTCAAAAACGCCCTTATCCTCGAGGGTCTGCCAATGACCCAGAGCATCTACGGTCTCATCACCCTGTTCCTGATACTCCTGAGTGCAGGTATCATCGGCGGCGGCTTCAAGTTCACCGCCAGCACCCCCGACAACATCGTCAAGAGTGCAATCCTCCTCGGTGCCGGTCTCACCGTGGGTCTCACCGGCCTCTCGGCCATTCCACAGGGTGTCATAGCCAGCGCCGGCATCGGTGCCGTCGCCAAGAACCCGAAGACCTTCACTCAGGGCATCATCTTCGCGGCAATGGCCGAGACCATGGCCATCTTCGGTCTCGTCGGTGCACTGATAATGATAGCCACTGGAGTTGGCCTCTGAGCCCTCCAACTTTCTTTGTCTTGAAGGAGGAAGGGAAATGGAAGGGGCAGAGCGTATAATCCAGGAGATAAACAGAGAAGCGGAGCAGAAAATCCAGTACTTACTCAGCGAAGCCCAGGAAGAAGCCAATAAGATCAGGGAGGAGGCAAAGAAAAGGGCCGAGGCCAGGGCTGAGTGGATACTCAGAAAGGCCCAGACACAGGCCGAGATAGAGAAGCAGCGTATAATAGCCGGTGCCAAGCTGGAGGTCCGGAAGAGGCGTCTCGCCCTTCAGGAGAAGCTCATACAGGAAGTCATCACAACGCTCCACGAGAGGCTTTCCCAGCTTCCGGACGAGGAGTACTTTCCAATGCTCGTTGACCTGGCCTCTGAAGCGGTTGACGAACTTGGAATGCCAAAGGCCCGCATCCTCTCCAACGAAAGAACCCTTAAACTCCTGAAAGCCAGAAAGGACGAATTCGAAAGCGCAGTGGCTGAGAAAGTCGGTAGGAAGGTGGAGATGGATATTGGTGAACCCATCAACACCATTGGCGGTGTGATGGTTGAGAGCGAGGACGGCAGTGTCAGGGTTGATAACACCTTCGAGGCGAGGATGGAAAGGTTTGAAAGCGACCTCAGGGCCCGTATCGCCAAGGCTCTATTCGGGTGAGGGTGATGGAAGCAGGGACGATAACCGGAATCCTTGACACGACACTTGCGCTCGTGTTTACGTGGGTAGCGTACAAAACGGGCTCCTACATATACAAATACACCCCGTACTCTTACCCCAACGCGAGGATAAACGCGATGGAGGCCAAACTCCTCACCGAGCAGAGGTTCAACGAACTCGCGGAGAGCCGGACCCTGAACAACTTCATAGTCAGTCTGGAGGACACCGACTACAGGGAGTACTTCACCGACGTCTCCGAATACAGCCTTGAGGAGGTCGAGAGGGGACTTGAAAGGGCCCTGGCCGGGACCTACACCATGATGTTCAACGTCCTGCCAAAGAGGGTTGGCCCCTTCTTCAGGCTCCTCCTGGAGGAGTGGGACGTCAGGAACATCGCCAGCGTTGTTAAGGCCAAGAGCCTCGGAGAGCCCGCAAGCGACTACGTCATAGAACTCGGAAGCATGGTTCCCAAGGTGAAGGCGATGGCCGAGGCCAAGAGCATGGAGGAGATACTGGTCATCCTGGAGGGTTCCCCCTACGAAGAACCGTACCAGAAGCTGCTGCTCGGGGAGATCAGCCTCCAGGAATTTGAGACGGAGCTGTACAGGATGCACTACTCGAAGCTCCTGGACTACGCCCTCTCAAGAAAAGGGGAGGAGAGGGTGATCCTTGAGGAGTTCGTGAGGCTTAAGATAGACAAACTTAACATCCTGACCCTCCTGAGGGCAAAGGCGGCCCATATGTCTGCCGAGGAGATAAGGCCCCTCCTCATAAACGGTGGGAGCTTGAAGCTTGATTCAATGCTCCACGTCGACGACCTGAGCATGGCCCTTGCGGAGCTGGACGGGACGAAGTACGGTCAGGTAATACGTGACGTCAGGGAAGAAGTCGAGAAGGACCTCAGTGTGCTGGAGAGAACCCTTGAGGGCCACATCGTGACCCGCATGAACGAGCTCACACGGTTCTATCCCCTAAGCGTCGCCACTCCCCTCAACTACATAGTGCGGAAGGAGCGCGAGATCAGAAAGCTCAGGGCCATCGCAAAGCTGATCGCCGATGGAATGCCTGCTGAGAGGATAAAGGGAATCGTGGGTGGTGTCGCATGAAAATCGCGGTGCTTGGTGACAGGGATACTGCCCTGGGCTTTAAGCTGGCCGGGGCTCATGAGGTTTATTCCTTCGATACCACTCCGTTGGAGGTCGAACGGCTCAAGAACAAGGTTGACGAGCTGGTTGGAAGGGAGGACATCGGAATCATACTCATAACGGAGGGGCTGGCTCAGAAGATTGAGTTGCCGGACGTTACGTTCCCAATCATTCTTCAAGTGCCGGACAAGTCCGGTACTAACTACGGGGAGGAAAGCATTAAGGAGATAGTTAGAAGGGCAATTGGTGTTGAGCTGAAGAGGTGAAGGAGAATGGGGAAGATAATTAGAGTTACCGGTCCGTTGGTCGTTGCGGACGAAATGAGAGGCTCCAAGATGTACGAGCTCGTTCGCGTCGGCAAAATGGGACTCATAGGAGAAATAATCCGCCTTGAGGGCGACAGGGCCGTCATCCAGGTCTACGAGGAGACCGCGGGCATAAGGCCCGGGGAGCCGGTCGAGGGAACCGGCGCCTCGCTGAGCGTTGAACTTGGTCCGGGCCTTCTCACCGCCATGTACGACGGAATTCAGAGGCCGCTCAACGTCCTCAGGGAGCTGAGCGGTGACTTCATAGCGAGGGGTCTGACAGCCCCTGCCCTGCCCAGGGACAAGAAGTGGCACTTCACCCCCCGGGTCAAAGTCGGGGACAAGGTTGTTGGCGGAGACGTACTCGGCGTCGTTCCCGAGACGAGCATCATCGAGCACCGCGTTCTCGTTCCTCCGGGAGTAGAGGGTGAGGTAGTGGAGGTAATCGAGG
>JAMONK010000132.1 GCA_027065835.1 Thermococcus sp.
GTCTGTCCAACCGGAGCGATGGAGCCGACGACGCGCTTTGAGATAGCGAGCAACAGCAAGGAGGACCTGGTCGAGGTCGTCGAGCACAAGCTGGCCTACTGTGAGGAGTGCGGTGAGTACCTCGACTTCACCGAGAGGCAGATAGAGTACGTCAAGAAGGTTCTGCCAAAGGACGTCTTCGACCTCTACTCCCTAGGGGACAGAATGAAGCTCACACAGGAGGAGAAAATGCGCAAAACGGTTGTTACGCTTAGGGAAACAGAGGGAAACGCCTATCCTGCGTTCGTTCTGGTGGGAGAGTCCACGAAGGAGAAGGGGGGTGAGGAATGATGGGGAAGCAGAGACTGAAGTCCGTCTGGGTCTACCACGTTGACGCAGGTTCGTGCAACGGCTGCGACATCGAGGTCCTCGACGTCATAAGCCCGTACTACGACCTTGAGAGGCTTGGTGTTAAGGTCGTCCCCAACCCAAGACATGCCGATGCACTGCTCATAACCGGTCCACTCACGAGGCAGACGAGGATCTCCCTCAAGAAAACCTACGAGGCTATGCCGCCGAAGCCGAGGATAGTGGTTGCCATAGGGACGTGCGCCTGCAGCGGGGGTATATGGTACAACAGCTACGCCCTCTACAACACCTCACCCCAGCGCGGAAGGGACAGGCTCAGGAGCGGCGGGCCGGAGATGATAGTGCCGATAGACATGTACATCCCAGGCTGTCCGCCGAGCCCGGAGGAGATACTCTACGGGATATCCCAGCTCCTGGGTATCAGGGAGAAGAAGATGAAGGGGGAGTACTGGTACGCACTGCCTCCGGAGGAGAAGGCCAGAAAGGAGAGCGAGATCGAGTTCAAAATCCCGGAGAGACCCATCCCGCTCCGCTACTGGTTGACGCTCAGGGAAGAGCTTAGAAGGGTGATCGGCTATTTCGACCGTGACGCGGTCCTTGAGGACTTCATGACCCTCGTTGGAAAGGCGTTTGAGGATGAGAAACCTAGGGAGAAGCTCCACGACCTGATAACCGGCTACTTCCTGAAGGAGAAGGATTCCAGGGTTGGCTTTGCCATGCGCTTCCTTGAGAACGAGTTCTGGCGTCTGGTCGATGAGTACAGGGAGTGGGGTGAGGCGCTGAGGGAGAAGTACCCCGTTACGGCGGGTGTCTGAGGTGCCGTGGAAGCTCTACCGTTTCAAGTACGAGGACTACCCGGAGTACTCGGCAAGGATAACCGGTCACTACGGGGGGGACCTGCTGCTGATAGAGGAGGAGGGGGAACTCAGCGACGAGGCAGTGAGGCTGATTAAGGACTCCCTTGGTGTTGTCGATGACGCGAGGAAGTTCGAGATAACACCGAGGGACGTCATGAAGTTGCCCCTTGAGAAACTGCCCGAAGGCGACAGAAGGGCCCTGCTGGAAGCGGCCGGAAAGCTCGACGCGGAAAGCAAGCTTCATCTGGAGTACCGCTATCGACCGAGCTTTGATTGATGTTTTACGTCCCTTTCAAACTTTTTGGAGGTGGAAACGTGACGGGGATTGATGAGGTAAAGGGTGAAATTCTCAGGAGGCTGGGGGAGCTCTACGGTGAGAATCTCGTTTCGGTGGTGTTCTACGGCAGACACCTCAGGGATCCCGGGTTTCCCGAGATAGACGTTATGGTCATCATTGAACGTGCCTACGACCCGGTCAAGATGAACCGCGTTGCCGATTTCGTTGAGAACGTCCGCGATCCCATAGAGGACGAATACGGCTACCACGTTTCGTTTGAGCTGTACACAAAGGAAGAGGCCGAGAACTTCCACTCCGGCTACCTCGACGTCGTGGTTAACTACGAGATCGCCTACGACAGGGACGGTTACTTCGAGTGGCTCATGGAGGAGATGATGAACCCGGAGAAGGTCATGAGGCACGTCCAGTACCTGAGCACGATTGAATATTTTGTGGTTGATGACAAGGAGAACGAAAGATGAATGCACTTGACGGCCAGATTATAAAATTTTTTCGAAAATCTCCGCAAGATTTAAAAATAGTGGTGACCAGAGTTTTAGGGCATTCTAAATGATTCAGACTGCCCTAATGGAGGGAGAGGGATGGTGGGTGCACTCGCAGCTCTGACCTTTATGATTCCCCTGCTCGCGGGCCTGGTTCTCTTTAAACTCGACGGGAGACGGGCGGATACTCTGATGATGGGTTCCCTCCTCACGGCAATGGTGAGCCAGCTGGTGCTGGATTACGTGTACCTCACCTCCGGTGGGGGGCTCGTTCATATCGTTTACCTGGAAACCCGAAGCTTTGGGGAGGCGTACGGCATAATAATCGACCCTATGAGCGTTCTAATCGGCAGCGTTGTGGCGGTTGCGGGCTTCATATTCATGTTCTACGGCGTCGAGTACATGAGCGAGAGGAACGTCGGCCATCCTGTGAGGAAAGGTAAGGGCCTCTTCTACGCATGGATGACGCTCTTCGAGGGGGCAACTCTTGGGTTCATATACTCCTCAACGTTCCTTGGTCTGCTCATCTTCTTCGAGCTGATGGGCTTAGCCTGCTGGGGTGTCGTCAGCTATTACAACACGGGGGAGGCAAGGCGGGCCGGCTTCAAGGCCTTCATAATCCCGAACGTGGGGGCCATGGTGGGTTTTTACACCGCGATAGGTGTTGGAATAACCCAGCTCCACGATCTCAGCCTGTTCTCGCTCTCCAGGGTTTCCCCCGACGTCAAGCCCTGGCTCTTCCTCGCCCTGCTCATAGCCGGCTACACCAAGAGCGCCCAGTTCCCCACATACTCGTGGATTCCGGACGCGATGGAGGCCCCTACCCCCGCTTCGGCGTTCCTCCACGGCGCGGCGATGGTCGAGATGGGCGTTTACCTCGTCGCGAGGGTCATCCAGTTCATCGGACCCCTGCCCCTCTGGATCTTCTACCTCATGGCGGTTATGGTCTCCCTTACACTGCTCATTCCCATGCTGAACTACCCCCTCCAGAACGACGCGAAGAGGCTGTTGGCCTATTCTACCGTTGCAGAGGCGGGGATAATGTTCGTTGGTCTCACCTTTGCCTCCCTCGGTCTGCGCATCGGCCTCCAGGCGGCCATGTTTCAGCTCACGGCTCACGCGTTCGTCAAGGGGTTGGGGTTCCTCACCGCCGGGAGTTTTACCTACTCCCTTGGAACCCTTGACCTCAGGAGGATAGGTGGTCTTCAGGAGGGCATGCCCGTGAGCGGGTTCTCCTGGGCCGTTGCACTCCTTGGTCTGGCGGGTCTTCCTCCAATGGGGATAGCGTTCAGTAAGGCGGAATTGCTCGCGGCCGTCGGTGAGGCGGGGTTGCATCCCCTGGCCTGGCTTCCGATGCTTCTGGTACTGGCGGATTCAGTCGTCTTCCTCTGGGTGGGTACTAAGTGGATAGGCCGCAACATCTTCGGGAGGAGGGGTTCTCCGGCGGTGAGTGCTGGAACCCACCCGGTGATCGCGGCGTCCCTCGTCACTCTGGTGGTCCTCACCCTGATCTCGGCTTACCTCGCGTATCCACTGGTCAAGATGATAGGCTTTTACGGGGGTGTTTGAGGTTGCTGTACCTTACGGACGTTGCCCTCGTTGAGTTTGCGGTGCTTTTCTTTCTGCTGGGGGCAGTGGCGCCCCTCTTCAAGAGGGACTTCAGGGTATCCCTGCCTTTCTCCGTCCTGGGCTCCCTGTTCACGATGGTCGTTGGGGTTTACGGCATCTCGGAGGGTATCAAGGGAGGGATCTTCAGCGGGATCTTCGAGGCTCGGGTTAACGTGGACCCTCTCTCCGCCTTCTTTACGTTTGTCCTTGGGCTGATAGGCTTGCTTTCTTCCGTGTATCTTATGGACTACGAGATGAGGCCCAGACATCTGACCTTTGCCGTTGCCTACAACGGAACGCTTCTGTCCGCCCTTCTGTTCCTCACAACGGAAAGCTTTGAGAGGATGGTTCTCTCGTACGAACTTCTGGCGCTCTTCACCTACGTCCTGATTCTCTCAACGGCTGTGAGGGGGGACAGGGATACCCCTAGGAACTACATCGTCCTGACCCAGGTCTTCGGTGTGGTGCCGCTTTTGATCACCGCTTCGCTCTTAACCACCGCGGGTCCTACCTTCGGCGCGATAAGGGTGAATCTGGCTGCCCTTCCGGTTTCCGTCTCGTTCCTCTACGCCCTCCTCGTCTCCCCCCCGCTTGTCAGGAGCGGGGCCTTTCCATTCCATGTGTGGGTTCCAGACGTCTACAGAAGGGTCCCATCCCCGGTGGTTCCGGTCCTGATATCCCTTGAGGCCGTTGGGGTTTACATGGCGATCAGATTATTCTGGTTTGTTCTGCCCCTTTCAAAATCTCTCGGCTACGTTGTTGCCTTCCTGGGTACGATCTCGGCCTTCTCGACCCTCTACTCCTTCAGAGAGATAAGGCTCAAGAGAAAGTTCGCATACCACAGCGTTATGGACGTCGGCATCTCCTATTTCGCCCTCGGTTCGGCCATGGTCCTTCACGGTTCTCTGGCCGGAAGGATCCTCCTGGCTGGTGCCCTCTTCCATACCCTCTACCAGGTCGTGTACAAGTCCTCCATCTTCTTTGGCCTCGGTGCCATAGAGCACTACGGGGAGGAGCCAAACGTATGCTCCCTCCGGAAGCTCTTTAGGGGGCACGTGATGGCCTTTTTAATGTCGATCTCGGCCTTTTCAATGGCCGGGCTGCCCCCACTGGCCGCCTTTGTTTCAAAGTGGCTCGTGTATCAGGGGGCACTTCTGTCGGGGGATACGCTTGTTCTCCTGATGTTCTCCGCGGTGATCTTCCTTGGACTCTTCCCCTTCGCCTCGGTGGTTCAGGTAAGGAAGCTCAACAGGGAGATGTGCAAACGGGAACTCGGTGCCGAAAACGTTCCGTTCCTGCTCAGGGGAGTTGTGGGCACCACGGCCATGCTCACCGTACTCTTGGCGGTTCTTCCCCTCCTCGTGGAGCCCTTCATAGTGCCTGCCCTCGGAGAGGTTACGGGGTTCTCGTTCCCATCCCTTGCGGCCCTCTTCACGGCGAGGGTTCCGGCCTCCCTGGCCGCCATCCTTCTCCTGATCGGAACCGCGTACATTGGGTTGAGGGTTGGGAGGATGCCAACGGACAGGGTCTCCGAGCTTCTCCTGATATTCTACAACATGGGTGGAATGCTGACCGTTACTAAGGATCTTCTGCTTGAAGGGGGAAAAAGGGCCTACATAACCCGCATCCTCCCCATCTTAAGGTCCATCCCGCGGCACGAGCTGCCGCTGGTCAAGGACTGCGACGACGTCTTCGATTATCCCGTGAGGCACCTAGACGAGGCGATGTTCATGCCGCTCCTGCGGCTGATATCCCGGATGAGCGGGAGGGCCGGGGAAAGGGTTTACGACATGAACGCCCTGATGGCGGCCTTTGCGGTGGTGTTTGCCCTCTTGATAATCCTCTTCGGGGTGGTGATGTGAGATGAACGTTCAGTCGGTGTTTTACACGAGCCTGTACTTTGTGGCCGTCCTCTACACCTTCGCCTTTGTCCTCTACGGTATCAGGGCCATTAAAGGTCCCACAACCGCGGACATAATCATGGCCGTGGACTGCCTGTCGTTTGACATGGCGGCCTTCATGGTCATCCTCGGCATCTACTTTCGCTCCATCCTTCTGGCGAGCGGGGCGATAATCCTCGCCCTATGGGCCTACATGCTGGACGTTTACTACACAAAATACGTCCTGTACGGGGAGGTGGAGGTATGATAGGGGAGGCGGTCTTCCTTGCTGGTATGGTGATGATCTTCATCGGCGCGGTTTACGACGTCATAGCCTCGATAGGGATGCTCCGCTTTGACGATTTCTACCTGAGGGCCCACGCGGCAACGGTTGGAACCATCGGCGGTGCGGTCCTCCCGATCTTTGGGGCCGGGCTGGTCGCCCTCGTGAGTCCGTGGTTGGGTGCCCTGCGGTACTTCCTTACTGGTATAGCGTTGACCACGGGGGTTCTTATACTCCTCACCGCTCCAACAGGCTCACATTCTCTCGTTTCGGCCGTTTACTTCGGTAGGATTGGAAGGCCACCGAGGCTCGTCGTCGACCACCTGGCGGAGGATCTTCCGGTAAGGAAGGACGTTGAGGAGCTCGTCCGTGAGCACGAGGATCTCCCCGGTGAGGAGGGGGAAGCTAGATTTGTCTTCCGGAGGGTGAGGAGATGATAGAGCTACACCTGTTGATCCTGGCCATGGTGGTCTCGTTCGGCTTCGTCTTCAGCTACCTGGCGATGAAGGAACACGACCTGCTGAAGGCCCTCGCCCTGTCCTCGGTTCAATCGACCTTCTTTGCCCTTGGATTCTACATCCTCGCCGCCCCGGATATAGTGCTGGCCTACCTGGCCATAGCGGTCGGGGCCTACACCGCCCTCGTGATCCTCGCCATAAGCAAAACCGAACGTTTTGAGGTGGGAGAATGACGGTGAAGAGGGATACCGCAGTTGCACTCTCCTTCCTGCTCGCTTTCCTCGTGTTATCCTACGCGGTGGTCGAGAAGGACGTCATGGGCCTGTCAAAGAACCCACTGCGCCCCCTGGGTGAGTTCTACTTGGGTCATGCCTTCGCCTCGGGCGAACTGACCTCCCACAGTCCGGAGGTGGTCACCGCCATAGTGTGGAACTACCGCGGCTTTGATACGCTGTTTGAGACCTTTGTGTTCTTCCTGGCCATAATGGGGACCCTCTCCGTTCTGAGGCTTAGGGAGGGACAGGAGAGGATGGTGAGGGACATGGAGAGGGTGGAACCCCACAGGCATATGGATCTCATAGTCAGGGTGATAACCCGGCTCGTTCTCCTCATGATAATAGGTATCTCGGCCTCGATAGCCCTTCACGGCCATCTCACCCCCGGCGGTGGATTCCAAGGCGGTTCGGCGATGGCCGTTGCCTCGCTCCTCCTGTTCGCGGTCTTCTCCAAGTTCACCCTTGAGAGGAGGGGGCTGACCCTGAGGCACACCCTTGGAGCCTACGCCGTTGGGATAGCCATAATACTCCTCACGGTCTACGCGCCGCTTGCCCTTGGCGGCCGTTTCCTCCAGATAAACCTCCTGCCCGGGGAGCTGGGCCTCTTTGACCTTGATGTTGGTGAGTATCTGGCGGTTAGCTTTGGCTTCCTATCCGTCTTCCTGATCCTCGGTGTCTCCGAGTGGATATTCAGGAGGATTCTCAGGGGGGAGGTCAGATGAGCGCGGGGTTTCTGATGTTCTATTCGGTCCTGGTCCTCTTCGGCATGATGCTCCTGGGGATCTACGGGGTGGTCACGAGGTCCAACATGGTGAAGAAGATAATCATGCTCAACATCATGGGGGACGCGATAAACATGCTCTTCATAATAATCGGCTACCGCCTCGTTTATCCGGTCTTCCCGCCTGTGTACGAGGGGCACATACCCTTCGATGAGTTCCTTAGAACCGCGGTGGATCCTGTCCCACAGGCGCTGGTCCTGACGGCGGTCGTCATAGGGATGGCGATGAACATCCTCCTCTCCACCTACGCCATTCAAATCTACCGTCTGTACGGCACCGTCGACGTTAGGGACGTGGCCCACCTCAGGAGGGAGGGGAAATGAAACCCTTCGGGCGGTTCTCAGCGGGCACGTTCCTGCTCGTCTTCCTCACCTACATCTTCTACACCGGTTCGGCCACCGGGTACGATGTTATCACCGGGACCCTCGTTGCGCTTGTGGTCTCCCTACTCGTGGGACGCTGGGTCGTTGAGGACGACCGAAAAGTGTTCCAGCCCCGCAGATGGTTGTCGGCGATAATCTTCTTCCTGCGCTACTTCGTGGTTGAGGAGACGAGGACCCACGTTGACGTTGCCAAGAGGGTGTTCACCCTTCGGACGAGACCCGGCATAGTGAGGATTCCCCTGGACGTAAAGAGCGACTACGCGAGGGTTCTGGTCGCCAACTCGATAACCAACACACCCGGAACGGTCGTTGTTGACATAACCGACGACGGAAAGTACCTCTACGTCCACTGGATAGATGTGAGCAGCCTCGACGAGGGAGAGATCAAGAGAAACGTCGTCTCATACTTCGAGGACTATGCGGGGAGGATGTTTGACTGATGGGGGTGGTAGGCATGCAGTTTGGAGTGATCCCCGTTGTCCCACTGACGTTCGCTTTTTTCCTTCCCATAACGGCGATCCTGGCCGGTAGAAGGAGGTGGGTTATCAACGCCTACGTCCTCGCGGCGACGAGTCTTGTGATGCTGTTCGCTGCGTTTCTTGCGGTTGAGGCTTACCACTCCGGACGGCCCCTGGTCTATTCTTTCGGTGGCTGGATAGCGCCCGTTGGGATAGTGTTCGAGGTTGACAGGTTCTCGGCACTCCTCGTTCTCACGACCACCGTGGGGTTCTTCCTGGCCGCGATCTACGCGGTCGATTACCTTTCCCGCGAGCATGGGGTCGAGTACTTCTTCACCGGGGTGCTGGGACTTGAGGCCGGCGTCCTGGGGGCCTTTATGACGGGCGACGCGTTCAATCTCTTCGTGATGCTGGAGGTCATGGGCGCCTCCGCGTACTCCATCGTCGGCTTCTACCGTCACCGGGGCCAGTCCGTTGAGGGTGCCTTCAAGTACGCCCTAAGCGGGGCCCTGGCCACCAGCCTCTACTTCCTCGGCCTGGGCTTCGTCTACTCCTCCCTTGGAACCCTCAACATGGCCGATATCAGCGCTCAATTCCATGGCGTAGCCTTCCCCCTGACGGTGGGGGTCTTTGGGGATCCTAAACTCGCCGTGGGGATTTTCTTTGCCCTCACCGTGGCAATGGTTCTCGTTAAGAGTGCCGTCTTTCCAGGCCACTACTGGCTCCCGGACGCGTACGAGGGGGCACCCGTTCCGGCCGCGGCACTGCTGAGCGGCTTTGTGGAGGTTGTTGGGATATACATGCTCGCGCGCTACCTCTTCACGGTCTTCGCGGGCCCACCTTACTCCAGGGACCTCTCGCTGGTCTTCTTCACGCTTGGGACCGTGAGCTCGTTCCTTGGAGCGTTCATGATGCTCGTCCAGCGGAACCTCAAACGGCTTATAGCGTATTCGACGATACTCCACATGGGCTACCTCTTCATGGCGCTTGGGGTTATGAGCAAGCTCGCGCTGGTGGCCGTAACCTACCACATCATAAACCACGCGATAGCGAAGACCCTCCTCTTCTTCGCCGCCGGCTCCTACATCTTCGCCACCGGAACGGCCGATATAGATGAGCTCGCCGGTGTCGGAAGAAGCATGCCGCTCACGACGGCTGCATTCGCCGTGGCCACCCTGTCGCTGGTTGGCGTCCCTCCCCTGAACGTCTTCTTCAGCAAGATGCTCATCTTCGACGCCCTCCTCCAGGTGAGCCCGCTGATTGCCTCTGTGGTTGTGATCACCAGTGCGGTGGCGGCGTGGGCGTACTTCCGGGCCATGGTCACCATCTGGAGGGGAAGGGCTGGGGCCGGACATGGTACCGAGAATGAGGAGGGGCCGGTGGCCTATCGTGAGCGGCCGGTATTTCTTCTGGTCATGCTGGTTCTGGTCCTTGCCGTGGTGTTCATCGGCCTGCTGTCCCCCCTACTGGTGGACCGCTTCGTCCTTCCGGCCGCGGGTCAGGCCATGAACTACGGCGGTTATATAAAGGCAGTTCTCGAACTTGCAAAGGGGGTGCTCTGATGCTGGGCGCGGTTCTGGCCGGGGGAAGGGCGAGGCGCTTCGGTGGGGACAAGCTCCTCTTCCGGGTCAACGGAAAGCCGCTTATCCTGCACACACTTGAGGCCCTCAAGCGGACTGAATCCATCGATGAGGTCGTTCTGGTGGTCTCCCCGGATAATGCGGTGAGGTTTGAGTCCCTTGGCCATCGCGTTGTCGTGGACGACCTGCTCGTAGGTCCAATGAGCGGCGTCTACACCGCCCTGCGCCTCGGTGACGCCTTCGTCGTCGCCGGCGATATGCCCCTTCTCGTTCCGGAGTTCGTTGATTTTCTCATCTCCAGGTTCAGAGAGCGCGGAAAAATTGCCTGCGTGCCGCGTTGGAACAACGGCTACCTCGAACCCCTCCACGCGGCCTATTCCCGGAGCTTCATGGAGATTCTCGATGAGAAGATAAGGACAGGGAACTATGCCCTGAATCGGGCGATTCGCGAGGCAGCCCCCTGCTACGTTCCCGTAGAGCCCCTGCCGGAGGAGTGGAGGGGAAGCTTCTTCAACGTGAACACGAAGGAGGACTTGAAGAGGATTAAGAACCTTCCGTAGGGTTCTTTAAAATCCCCGCCAGCAATTCGGCCAGCCTCTCCGCGCGCTCCTCTATCACCCCGCTTGGCTCCTCGAAGAGGCCGGTTGAGGCCG
>JAMONK010000133.1 GCA_027065835.1 Thermococcus sp.
CGAAGCGGAGGCCGTTACGCCCAAGATACCCTACGACCTCCTCAAGAAGTACATAGCCTACGCGAGGAAGAACATTCAGCCCGTTTTAAGCAGGGAGGCCATGGAGGAGATAAAGCGCTACTACGTGAGGATGAGGAAGGGATTCAGGCGCTCGGGAGAGGACGAAGGGGTACAGCCCATACCGATAACCGCGAGGCAGCTGGAGGCGTTGATCCGTCTCAGCGAGGCCCACGCGAGGATGAGGCTGAGCGAGACCGTGACGAGGGAGGACGCGAGGGCGGCGATAAGGCTCGTCGAGGACATGATAAGGAAGATAGCAGTGGACGAGGAGGGAACGCTCGACGTCTCGATACTCGAGGTGGGCACGAGCTCGAGGAAGATCAACAAGATAGATCGCCTGGTGAGCATAGTGAAAGCACTCGAGGACGAGGGAGAGCACGGGGCTCCGGTGGACAGAATCCTCGAGGAGGCCGCAAAGCAGGGCATAAACAAGGCCGAGGCGAGGCGTCTGCTGGAGGAACTCTCGGCCAAGTCGAGGATATACGAGCCGAGGGCAGGGTTCTACAGGGTGCTCGGATAACGCCAAAGGTTATAAAGTGGCCGGAATAGTTAGGTTGGGGTGAGAGCATGAGCGAGAAGAAAGTTGACTTTTACGATTTCGAGGGCCTGCTGGATAAGGCTTACGAGGAACTCCCTGAGAACGTGAAGCACCACACGTCCCGTTTCGAGGTTCCGCCGGCCCAGGTCACGATCGCCGGTAACAGGACTATAATCGAGAACTTCGTGGACATTGCGGAGGCCATGAACCGCGACCCGAACCATCTGCTGAAGTTCATACTCCGCGAGGTCGCAACCGCTGGAACCCTCGAGGGAAGGCGCGTCGTGCTCCAGGGAAGGTTCACACCGTACCTGATAGCCAACAAGATGAAGAAGTACCTCAGGGACTACGTTATCTGCCCGGTCTGCGGAAGCCCGGACACCAAAATCATCAAACGCGGCCGCTTCCACTTCCTTAAGTGCGAAGCCTGCGGTGCTGAGACTCCAATCCAGCATCTCTGACCTCTTTTCCCTTCTCACATATCACCCACAGTGTTCTAAGTTTTTCAAAAACCCTTTTAAACTTTACAAACTACAACCTTCAGCAAAATTACGGGGGAGTTCTCATGAGGGACAAGGTAGAGGAACTATACGAGAGGAAGAAAAAGATTATGGAGATGGGCGGCGAAAAGGCCGTTGAAAAACAGCACGCGAAGGGAAAGCTCACCGCCCGCGAGAGGATCGAGAAGCTCCTTGACCCAGGGAGCTTTGTTGAGATTGGAATGTTCGTCAAGCACCGCGGTACCGAGTTTGGACTCGACAAGAAAGAGCTTCCAGCCGACGGCGTCATAACCGGGTACGGTACGATAGACGGCCGTCTGGTCTTCGTGTTCGCGCAGGACTTCACTGTCATGGGTGGTTCCCTTGGCGAGATGCACGCGGCGAAGATAAAGCGCGTCATGGAGCTGGCCCTCGAGGCCGGGGCACCGGTCATAGGACTAAACGACTCCGGTGGAGCCAGAATCCAGGAGGGTGTCGATTCCCTCAAGGGCTACGGCGATATCTTCAAGATGAACACACTTCTCAGCGGCGTTGTACCGCAGATAACAGCCATCATGGGACCCTGTGCCGGTGGAGCGGTTTACAGCCCGGCGATAGGCGACTTCATTCTCATGGTCGACAATCCCGCGAGCTTCATGTTCATCACCGGCCCGCAGGTCGTTAAGGCAGTCACCGGGGTTGAGGTTACACCGATACAGCTCGGTGGTGCCATGGTCCACGCCCAGAAAGCCGGACAGGCTCACCTCATCGGAAAGAGCGACGAGGAAGTTCTTGCACTGATAAGGCGGCTCATAGGCTATCTGCCCTCCAACAACATGGAGAAGCCGCCGCGCGTTAAGACGAGCGACCTGCCCTTCAGGAAGACCGAGAGGCTCTACGAAGTTGTTCCCGACGATCCGAACAAGGGCTACGACGTCAGGGAGGTCATCTACGAGATAGTCGACAGGGACGAGAACGGCAACCCGGATTTCCTTGAAATCCTGCCCTACTTCGCTCCCAACGCCGTCGTCGGCTTCGGAAGGATGAACGGCCAGACCGTCGGCATAGTTGCCAACAACCCGAACTAC
>JAMONK010000134.1 GCA_027065835.1 Thermococcus sp.
AGCTCGTGAAGAAGATAAAGCCGCTCTACGAGCTGACCGAGAGGGAGGTTGTAGCTTACGCTCTCGCCAACGGTATAGAGTACCACATCGAGGAATGCCCCCACGCGGTTGGGGCACCGACCATAGAGTACAAGGGGGTACTCAACGAGATGGAGGAGAAGAGGCCGGGCACCAAGATCAACTTCGTCAAAGGCTACCTGAGGAAGAAGGCTCTCTTCGAGGCCGAGCTCCAGGAAGCGGAGCTGAGGGAGTGCGAGGTCTGCGGGATGCCGTCGAGCGGGGAGGTATGTTCGTTCTGCAGGTTCTGGCGCAGGGAGGAGCCGATAGATTTCAGGGTGATGAGATGAAGCCAACGACAACTTTTCCCCCACTGAGGAAAAGGTTCTTCACCACGATGAGAGCGTACACGACATTCCTGTGGACGGGAGCAGGGCTCTCGCTCATCATAACAGCCATGATGACCTGGAGGGGCAGTCTAGTCCCCGCCCTCGTCTACCTGACGGCGGTCGCGTTTTTCACGACGTCCACGCTCATGTACAGTGAGCTTGAAGAGGAGCTGAAACACCTGAAGTTCACATCGTACTGGCGCTTCTTCAGCAGATACTCCCCACCCCTGGGAGGGTACGCGATCCTTCACGTGCTGACCGGTCTCGTCTTCGTGATAGCGGACGTCCTGAAGGGGAACTACGCCGTTCTGGCCATCCTGCTCATTCTGAAGGGGGTCTTCGAGCACGTCCTCATGGGGTTCGTGGAGAACCTGAAAACCGCCTCACTGCTCTACGATGAGGTCCTGAACGGCCAAGTGGACAGGCTCTCCATCAAAGATCCATTCAAGTGAACCGCCTCGTTTTCTCCCAGTGGAGCTTCCCAACCAGGAGCCGGAGGAGGCCCCTCATGGTGTACACAACCCCGGCGAGCACGAAGACGAGGAAGTACGCTGGGTACGCAAGAACGAACCACCATTGGACACCAAAACCGAATCTGCGCTTTTCCAGCCAGTTTGAGTAGGCAACTGAAAACCAGAAGACCAGGAAAGCTAGTACGGAGACTACCAAAAAGAGTTTCGGCCTGGCGAGGGTCAGGGGGACGCCCCCGGACAGAATGAGATAACCGTTGAGAACGACCGAGAGGAACCAGAAAACGGGGACGAGGTAGCTTATCATGTAGAAGTGTTCCACAAAGGCTTCCATGACCCCGGAGCAGCTTCTGAGAACCGGCCAGTAGTAGTCGAGCATCACCTGAAGGTGTCCCTGGGCCCAGCGGGAGCGCTGCTTTATGTAGTCCCTCAGCGTCTCAACCGCCTCCTCCCATCCGATTACACCGTGGTAGTAGAGGAAGCGGTAGCCTTCTATGAGGGCCCTTGCCCACAGCTCCGTGTCCTCGGTCACGGAGTCCTCCCTGAACTTCCCGAGGCGGAGGAGGTGGGAAAACCTGAGCAGGGCCACGGTACCACCGTACTTGCCGTTCTCGTTGAGTTTCAAGTCCCCTTCAATTGCAACGTTGAAACCGACCAGCCTTTCAAGGGTTATGAATCGTGTTATGAAGTTCCTGCTCCAGTTCCTGGGTCTAACGTTACCCTGAACGCCTATGATGTAGTTTGGTGCGTTCTCCATTATCCCAACGAGCGTTCTTACGGCCTTTGGCGACAGCAGGTAGTCGGCATCGAGAATGAAAACGTAATCCGGCCGTTTAAAGGTGCTCTCTATGAGTTCAAGGGTGTAGTTCAGCGCACCCGGCTTGCTCCTCCCCCTGTGGCGTGGAACGTTGACCACAACGACCCTGTCGGGATGGGTGGATTCAAAGGCCCGCATAACCCCAAGGGTTCCGTCCGTGGAGTTATCGTTGATGAGAAACAGCTTCAGGTTGGAGTAGTCCTGGTTCAGGATCGCCCTGGCGGTTCTCCCTATCACCGCCTCCTCGTTGTGGGCAGGTACGAGGACGTAGACGGTCGGCTCGAAGAACCCCGTCGGAACGTCGGCCGGTGAAAAGGGGTAGTCACGCAGGGTAGCGAGGATGAGGAGGGAGTAGAAGATCATTCCCGATGAAACCATGAAAAAGAGGAACACCAGGACTAACTCGAGGAGGTAGGTAACGGGGACGAGGACTGAAAGTCCCATGAGCAACAGGAGGTACAGGTAGAGCACCGACTGGAACTTGAGGGATGGCCTCATCACAAGGGTTTTAATCGAGGGGTATAAATATCCCCCGGTTGAAATGGCGGGGATGAAAATAATCGGTGCATCCCATCCCGGGAGGTTCTCGAGGGAGTTCACGGGTGGAGGCGTTGATGGACAGGAACGATATTTGGCGGAGTTCAGCGTAGATGGGGGAAGGTGCAGGCTTGTACACGATTACAGGACAGGTGAAGTCTTCATATGGTTCGAGAGCAAGGCGGCCGTCGGTATAATGCGGAGGGTACTGTCCCTGACCGACTACCTTGGAAGGGCCCTATTCGTTGGAACGCTCCCGGGGAGGGGGATGAGGGGGGAAGCGTTCGTGAAGCTCCCCGGAGGGAGGCTTGAGGTACGAAGGACTGGGGAAGGCCTCTGGCTCGGCTGGGACGGGTCCAACTGGATTTTCTCGGCCAACGTTCAGGGGATCGCCGAGCTCATAGATCTCATGGGGGATGGTCCGTGAGGCGGAACTACGTGGCCATTCTTCTCATTCTCTCCGTGGTCGAGTTCCTTCCCATTTTCCTGGCCCCAAACCCGCCCAGCCTGGGTGGGGACGGTCTTGGGCACCTCTTTAAGGTTCACGAGTTGATGACCGAAGGGTGGGTACCGTGGATTGAGGAGTGGTACGCAGGGTTCCCGTTCCTTCATTTCTACCCACCCGCCCCGTACATCATAGCGGGGTTGCTTGGAAAGCTTTTCGGGAGCGATGTGAAGGGCTACGCAGCGGTCCTCATGCTGACGTCTTTCCTGGGGGCCCTTGGCCTGCACACCTATCTCAGGAGACTCGGGAAAGAATCCTACGTTGCTCCTGTAGTTTTTCTGCTCTTCCCCTGGCGCCTTGGGGTCGCCTACGTGGAAGGGAACTTCCCCCGGGCGAACGCAATTAACCTGGCCCCCCTCTTCCTCCTGGGTGTCCTGTACTTAACTGAGTACAGGGAGAGATACCTGGTACTCTCGGCCCTGATGATCTCGTTCGTCTCGCTAACCCACCACTCGATACTCGTGCCCCTCATCCTGATAGCGCTGGTTCTTCACTGGAACGACCTGAAGAGCGTTCACGCGATTGGAAACTCCCTCCGCGTCGGGGGGGCTGTGGTTTTTCTCACCGCCTTCTGGTACGTTCCTTTCTTCATAGATAGGGGATGGACGCACTTCTGGGATATATACACAGATAAATGGCTCTTCCATGGGTACAGCGTGTCCCCAAGCCTGTTCGTAAGGCCTCCGGGGGTCTTTATAGTGGCACTACTTGCCATGGCAATAGCAATTGGAATCAGGAGGCAAAGATTGGACCCAAAAAAAGTTATACTAATCGGGACGTGTGCCTACCTCTCACTCGGTCAATATTCCCCGACTAGAGAGATCTACTCCCTTCCCATTATATCACTCATCCCGCCCTACAGGTGGATCGATGTTACTTCAGTTTTAATCCCCCTGATCATAGCCGATTCACTCGAGGGCATGAAGCCGAGACTAAAAGCCATTGCTGGACTTACGTTGATGCTTATCGTAGCACTCCCCACAGCGGTGATCATACCGCATATCGGGCCGTATCCTCAAAATTTGGTGGAGATCGGAGGAGTTCTCAAGGAACAACATGGGGACAACTGGAGGTTCCTAATGTACCCTCCCATAGGGGTTGCGTATTACAGTTACCTTCCCGTTCTCAGTTCAAAGGATACAATGAATGGCTGGTACCACGAGGGAAACCCTGCCGGGGATGGAGAATGGCGGATGTGGTCCCTCCTAGAGACTGGAAAGAACGCGACCCCATATCTAAAAGCTTACGCGGTGAGATTCTTCATAAGTTGCACAGATACAGCGCCCCACGGTTACACTTATCAACGTGCTGTAGGCGGATGCAAAGTTTACAAATCCAACGTGAGCTTCGTCCAGCAGGTTTCGACCCTCATGGTCGGAAAGTTCTACGACCTTCCACTCGACTACGCTTACGTTAAGGAACTCCCCAAAAACCTTGGAGGCGTGGGGACCATCATCTACTCCGGGAACCCCAACAACGAGACCGCGGAGGAACTGCTGGCCTTCATCGAGAGAGGGGGAACTTTAATCTGGGCCCCATCAACGCCGGAAAGGCTCTTCGGCGTGAACGCCACCACGAGACCCATAACCTCCTCCGAGCTGAGTTCCCGCATCTACAACGTCTCCAGCTTTGCCCCGTTCAGGTACGGGAGCTCCCCCTGGTACGGACCCGTCTTCAGCAACGTCACACCCCTGGTAAGGATGGGGAAGTGGACGCTCATAGGGGTAAAGGAAATCGGGAGGGGAAGGCTCTACGTCCTTGGCGGGAACTTCCTCTACCATCTCGCCTACACCGGTTCCGGATACGAGACCAAAATCCTGAGGGGATTTATCGTTGACGAGAAACGTCTGAAGGTTGAAAGTGTTGAGAGGGGGGAGGGGTGGTACTCGTTCGAAATTAAGGCCAACGGACCCCTTCTGATTCGGGTCTCCGAGGCGTACTTCCCCTACTGGACTGTTAAGGTGAACGGGAGTCCAGTGAAGGCGATCAGAGACGACAGGACCGGGTTGACACTACTGGAAGTTGATGGGGACTCAACGGTCGTGGGGGTCTTCAGGGACCCATTCACGAGGCTCCGTCACTACTCGCTCCTCGCCTGGGTCATACTGCTCCTGTACGCCGTGGCGAAGTTCCCACCTAGAAGGAAAATTTCAGGTCCGAAGCGTTCGGGGGATAACGGACCATGACGCTTTTCACGCCTCGGGCCTCACCGGCGCAACTGATTTAAAGTTTCATGTCAAGATACTCACTTAAGGTGAGGTAAAATGGGGCTTCGAGACGTAGTCATTGTGGAGATGTGGGAATCGATCGGACCCGGGGAGACGGTTCTTTTCGAAAGGATCGGAGAGGGAGATATGAGCATGGGGATGTACCACACCCTGACATTTTCTTTTTGAAAGCCTCGTCCTTTAGGGTGGGGATGCAATAAACCACCCAACCAGCCTTTGAACAGGAAAGCATCTCACCGAAAAGCTTATGAATTTGGCCATACTAATGTAGATTGGTGTTGGTTAATGGGAGTTATTAACGTGTCAGTTGATGATGAAGTCGAGAAAAAGTTCAGAGAACTCGTAGCAAAAAAATACGGGAAGATTAGAGGAGCCTTAGGCGTTGCGGTAACAGAAGCAATGAAACTCTGGATTAAAAAAGTCGAAAGAGAGGACTTATGAAGCGAACGATAACGGTTAAACTCCAACCCTCAAAAGAACAAGCAAAAATCCTCTTCGAATTAGCCGATACTAGTACCAAAGTCTGGAACAGGGTAAACTACTTGAGGAGACAACAATTCTTCAAAGAGCAAATCGTGGACTTTAACAGCACAGAGAAAACCGTTTATGAAGAGTTTAAGCGAGAAATCGGTTCAGCAACTGTTCAACAAATAGCGAGGAAGAACGCTGAAAGCTGGCGTTCATTCTTCTCACTCCTTCGGAAAAAGCGAAATGGAGAACTTCCCTCATGGCTTAAGCCAAAACCGCCAAACTATCTCAAGGAAGACGGAAGGAGGAAACCCTTAATCGTCCTCCGGAACGACCAATACAAAATCGAGGGTAACAAGCTAATCCTTAAAGGCCTTGGAAAGTTTAAACACCTCGAAGTCCAGTTTAAGAGCAAAATACACTTAAAGGGCAAGCAAGGGCGGTTAGAAATCACTTATGACGAGGAAAAGCGGAAATGGTATGCTCATCTAAGCCTCACAGTCGAGGAAAAACTTGAGGGCGAGAAGTGGATTAAGCTCCCAAGAACTCCAAAGGGAAATCTCTCCGCTGGAATTGACTTGGGAGTGAATAACCTCATGGCTGTTTATGTGGAGAATGGGGAAAGCTTTCTCATGAACGGAAGACCGTTAAAGAGCATTGACTTTTACTGGAGGAAGAGGATTGCTGAATACCAGTCCAAACTCAATAAGAGTGGAGCTAAAACAAGTAGGAAACTTAAAAGAATGCATGAGAAGGCCAAACTTCAGGCGAAGCACTACATTAACGCGGCAGTAAGGCAAACCGTGAGGAGGCTTTATGATTCGGGCGTTTCCAAGATTGTCGTTGGTTATCCAAAGGGAATAGCTCGGAACTCTGACAAGGGTAAAAAGCAAAACTTCATTCTTTCCCACGTGTGGCGGTTTAATTACATGATTAAACGCCTCACAGAAGTTGCCGAGGAGTATGGTATTCGGGTCGATGTGGTTGATGAGGCTTTCACTTCGAAAACTTGCCCTGTCTGCGGGAAGCCCCACAAAGGGGCCCGCTTCGTTCGTGGTTTGTTTAAGTGTCCTGCAACGGGGCTTATCTTCAATGCGGACTTGGTTGGTGCTTTTAACATTTTGAAGAAGGTTGTGCCGATAACCCCGAACTTGGACGGGCTTTATGCCCAAGGGAGGGGTAATTAGCCGAAGGCCCGGCCAGAGAGGTTCAAAGAACCCTCATTGAGAGTTACTCCGATGAGAACCCCTCAAACCTCCCTGCCGTTGGGTTAGGGGAGTTCCTCGCCGGAACCCCCACCCTTTAGGGCGGGGAGGAGGTCAGACGCCGATAATAAGCGACCCCAATCGGAAGATTCTGGTAGTTGTGGTGGGGCTGGAGAAGCTCTTCGTTGTATCGGACATATCCCCACGTGGTGTTCAGCTGATAGTGGACCAGCTGGCCGGCTACGTTGGAAAACCGAACAGACTCGGGATATACCTGTTGAAGAGAAACATCCTCCCGCCGGGTAAGGAGTTCATTATCAAGCTTCTGGAGGACATAGCGACGACGGTCATCAGGACGTCAAAATCCGGGAAGCTGACCGAGTTCCATATAGTGAAGTCCCTGAACAGGGAACTTGAGGACGTTCTCATAAGGGTCTGAAAAAGAAAGGAACGTCGGAACGGAGGGGCTCACCGGAGCTCCCTGAACCTCAGCCTGAAGCGAAGTTCGCCCTCAACCGGAAACAGGACGGTGTAGCTGACGCCCTGCTGGACGAAGTCCCATCCGCTCTCACTCTGGCTGAGGGTCTTTACCGGGTACTTCCACACCCTCGCGCCCCTATCGAGCTCTATTCTAACCTTTCCAATGCCGTAGGGATCATTTACTTCGAAGTCCACGGCCTCAAACTCCTCCGGGGTTTCCATGACGCTGTGAACCGCGAGATTAAGCTCGACGCCGAAGAGGGCCCTTCTCCCGCCCCTCACAGAGTAGTCAACGACGAAGCCGTCATCCGTGAGGTGGAAGGTCTTTTCAACCTTTGCCGGCACACCGGAGACGTGCCCCTCCCGCTCAAGGGCAACCCCCCCATCGAAGATGCTGAAGTCGTAGGCACCCGTTAGAAAATCTCCGAGTTCGGCGTGCCTGTTGAGACGGTACTCGTCGAGGGTCGTCTCGGGGTCGAGGAAGTGATCCTGGAGGATGGCCCTCAGGTGATCATCGTAGGCCAGCTCACGCCGTATCTCGTCCGGGATCTGTTTTCCAAGCTCGTGTATGCTGGCAACTCCGTCTCCGCCCCCCTCCTCCGGCGTCGCGGCCTCGGGAACTTCGTGGTAGTGCTCCCAGCGTCTGGCCAGGACGTCGTTGTAGTTGACCGCCCTTCCCCTTGAGCTGAGTTCGAAGAGCGCTCCCCCATAAGCGGGTTTGAAGACGGCGTAGAAGTTCTCGTTCTCGATGAAGACCTCGTCCCTCCCGTCGAAGTCGATGTCCCTGACGAAGCTTCCAGTGGAAACGCGGGAGTTGGCCTTTATGATGTTCTCCCACACGGCCCTGCGGAGGTGGGGAAGGTAGACACCGCCGAAGACGCCGTGCCAGTAGGCATCGTTGCACTGGGCTCTGAAGATGAAATCCCTCGCCTCCGGATACCCCCTCACCAGCTTGCTCACCATGAGCATCCTCTTGTGCATGTAGTTGCTCTCCGGATACTTGAAGAAGAAGTTCTTCCAGATGCCGCCGCGGACGAAGACGCGGTACCTCTCGAACTGGTTTTCGTCCTTAAGTGTCTCAACGAACTCCACGAAGAGCTTTGCCTGTTTCGCTGGAAGGCTCCATTCACTCATCTCGAAGTACGAGGCTATCGGGAGATAGACAAGACCGCGCGGCCTAAAGCGGGCAAGGTACTCCGAGTATAAAGTCAAGTTGATTCTCTCGTCGCTTGATATTCTGTCAAAGAACTCCCTCAGCCAGCCCTTCTCGTGAACCCACTCGTAGGTCCCTGGCCAGACACCGAACTTTTCGCCGTCGTCATGGAACACGGCGAGCTTGCTCTCATCACCGTCCTCAAGGGAGTGTAGGTACTCAACCGTTTTCTCAACGGGCCTGAACGGGATGAGGTAACGGAGCTTTTCGTCTATGGGAAAGACAGATATCACCTCGCCGCCATCCTCCGTGTAGTACGGCCAGTAGAGTTCCTCCTTGGCGAGGCCGGCACTCATGAAGTGGTAATCATCGACTATAACGTAATCTATCCCCGCAGCGCGGAGGCTTTTGACGAGCTCTGGCTGCCACACCCTCTCGGTTAGCCACACTCCCCTCGCCTCGTAGCCCAGCTTCTTTGCAAAGTTCTTCAAGAGGTTTATCTGCTCTATCCTGTCTTCCTTTGGGATGGCCGCTAGAACCGGCTCGTAAAAGCCGGCGACGACCACCTCAAGCTGTCCCTTTCCCACGAGGGAGCGGAGAAGGTCTATATGTTCGGGCCTGTTCTCCGCTATCCACTCGAGAAGGGGACCCGAGTAATGAACCGCGACCTTCATGTTGGGGTACATCTCAAGGGTTTCCATGAAAGGGTTATACGACCTCTCATAAGCGCTCTCAAAGACCCATCCGAAGTTCCCCAAAGGTTGATGGTTGTGGATACCAAACACAAAATTCAGCATTCCTTCCCCTCCACGTTGTTATCACTGTGGGTGATATTGGAAAAGGTATATAAATATTTTATGCACAAGTATCATCAATGGTGAACAGGTATCACCTGGGGTGAATAAAATGCGAAAGGGGATAGCATTTTTGACCGTATTTTTAGTCTTGTTAAGCCTCGTTCCAGCCACGAGGCTCGTTGGTGCCGCTTATGGGCAGAAGATCATAGATGGCAGCCTCAGTGACTGGACAAGTTCCGATTTAGTGGCCGTTGGAAGGGACAACGGGCTCGCAGGGGCTAACCTGGACAAACTGTACGTCTCGTGGGACGACAACTACCTCTACATCGCGATAAAGACGAACAACACAGCCAGCTGGGACGTCGCCTACGGTATAGGAATAGACGTAAACCCCGGAAGCGGCAACGGCTACACGGGATCGAAAGATTCCTGGGGAAGAAACATAGGGTTCTCGAACGGCTTTGCGGTTGACTACGAGATCTACTTCTGGTGGAGTGGAAGCTCCGGGATGGGAACGGACAACTTCAACGCGTGGACCGGAAGCGGATGGAACTACAACAGCATAAACGGCGTTGGAGGGAGCTTCTCCTACACGGGCAACACGTCCACCGGACTTCAGACGATCGAGATAAAGATACCGTGGAGTGCCCTCGGCGGCAGACCCGAGAAGATGGCCGTTATGGCGTGGGTTACCGGTGGTAGCGGGAGTGCGGTTGATAGCCTTCCCGTGGACCCGGCAATAGACTACAGCAACATAGGAAGCGAATGGGGCGACGCAGACACCTTCACAAACATGGCCCTGATATACCCGTCCCCCAAGACAATAGACGGCAACCTAAGCGACTGGGGGCCCTCGGACCTGGTAGCGGTTGGAAAGGACAACGGGCAGGCCGGCGCCAACCTGGATAAGCTCTACGTCTCGTGGGACGACAACTACCTCTACATCGCACTCAAAACCAACAACACCGCAAGCTGGGACGTCGCGTATGGTTTCGCCATAGACGTTGATCCGGGGAGTGGAAACGGCTACACGGGATCAAGCGATTCCTGGGGAAGAAACATAGGCTTTGGAAACGGGTACGCCCCCGATTACGAGATCTACTTCTGGTGGAGCGGGAGCTCCGGGATGGGAACGGACAACTTCAACGCGTGGACCGGAAGCGGATGGAACTACAACAGCATAAGCGGTGTCGGGGGAAGCTTTGCCTACACGGGAAACACATCAACGGGGCTGCAGACCCTGGAGATAG
>JAMONK010000135.1 GCA_027065835.1 Thermococcus sp.
CCTCGTGTCCCTCCGCAAGAGGCTCCAGGAAGGTGGGAAGGTTGAGATAGCCGAGAACGATCCGGTTGGTGGCAGAATTCTGAGGGGCCTCGGCCTTGAAGGAAAAACGTATTCCTACGACATAGAAACGCCCTCCGGGACAACCTGGACCCTCACCGTGGACGACAGGGGAAGACCTGTGAGGTTCACCTCCGAAGGGAGGAACGCAAAGGTCGTGGTGGTAATAAAACCCACCGAGTGAAAGTCTTTTCTATTTACCCCTTCTTTCTGGACGTCCCGGTGATCCTCCGCAAGATTTATAAACCCTCTGCGGTTCACTACCTAACGGGTCGAGCAGCGGGGTGGGGCAGCTAGGAGTGCCCGCCGGGCTCATAACCCGGAGGTCGGAAGTTCAAATCTTCCCCCCGCTATTTACAATATATGTTCGTTGGCGCTCTTCTTTGGGCATTCCAAAAAACTCCAGAGCTTCCTTTGGTTCACTTGGTTTATCTAAAACCTTCTGTTTCGTAAACCTGACGGGCAAACCTTTTTAAATCCCTCTCCGATTCCCTACGCGAAGGGGCGGCTGGCGGGAGCTGGCCGTCACCAGGAGGTGTAGAATATGGCAAGGATACACGCGAGAAAGAGAGGAAAGTCTGGTTCAAAGAAGCCGCCGAGGACCGCTCCGCCGACCTGGGTCGAGTACACGGCGGAAGAGGTCGAGGGGCTCGTTATCAAGCTCAGGAAGGAAGGCTACAGCGCGGCCATGATAGGAACGGTTCTCCGCGACCAGTACGGAATCCCGAGCGTCAAGCTCATCACCGGCAAGAAGATAACCAAGATCCTCGAGGAGAACGGCCTCGCTCCGAACATTCCCGAGGACCTCATGTCGCTCATCAGGAAAGCCGTCAAGCTCAGGAAGCACCTTGAGATGCACCCGAAGGACAGGCACTCAAGACGCGGCCTACAGCTCACCGAGAGCAAGATTAGGCGCCTCGTCAAGTACTACCGCAGGACCGGTAAGCTGCCGGCCAAGTGGAGGTACGATCCGGAGCAGGCCAAGCTCCTGGTTCGCTGACCTCTCTCCTTTCTTATAAGGTGGTAAAATGGACAAGGGCGCTTTCTTAGAAAAGGCCCGTGAGGGAGCAGAGCTAATCAAGATGCACATCGAGTTAGGGCACACCATCCGGCTCATTTCCCACCGCGACGCGGACGGCATAACAGCGGGTGCAGTGCTGGCGAAGGCCATAGCCAGGGAGGGGGGAAGCTTCCAGTTAAGCATCGTGAAGCAGGCCAGTGAGGACCTTGTTAAAGAACTTGCACGCGAAAAACACCGCATCTACGTTTTCAGCGACCTGGGCAGCGGGGCGATGAGCTGGATAGGGTCGTACCTGGACGATGCCACGGTCGTCGTTGCCGACCATCACCCCCCCGAGAAAGAGGAGTTCACGAATGAATCCCATCTGCTCGTGAACCCAGTCCCCTTCGGTGCCAACAGCGTCCGGGATCTCAGCGGTTCCGGTGTTGCTTACTTCGTCGCCAGGGAAATGAACGATAAGAACAGGGATCTCGCATACGTGGCCATGGTCGGCTCGGTTGGGGACATGCAGGAGATAGACGGAACCTTCCACGGGATGAACCTCGACATTATTGAGGACGGTAAAGGGCTCGGCATCCTGGAGATCAGAAAGGAGCTCAGACTTTTCGGTAGGGAGAGCCGTCCTCTGAGGCAGATGCTTGCCTACGCGACCAACCCAGAGATACCAGGGATAACAGGGGATGAGAGGAACGCGATCCAGTGGCTAAGGGCTAAGGGCTTTGATCCCGATGTCCACTACTGGCAGCTCCGCGAGGAGGAGAAGAGAAAGCTCCACGACGCCCTCGTAATCCAGATGATAAAGCACAACGCGCCCAAGGAGTCCATAGACCGCCTCATTGGGGATGTGGTCGTAAGCCCCCTGTATCCAGAAGGGGACGTGAGGCACGAGGCCAGGGAGTTCTCCACGCTGCTGAACGCCACCGGAAGGCTCAACGCCGGAACGCTGGGGGTTGCGATATGCCTCGGGGATGAGGAGGCCTACAGAAAAGCCCGGAAGATGTTAGACGACTACAAAAAGGAGCAGGTTGAGGCCAGAAGGTTCATAATCCAGAACTGGAACATGGCAGACGAGGGAGAGCACGCCTACGTGTTCTACGCGGGCAGGAACATCAGGGACACGCTGGTCGGGATAGCCGCCAACATGGCCATAAACTCCGGGCTGGTGAACCCCGAGAAACCGGTTGTGGTTCTGGCCGACAGCGACGAGGACGAGAACCTAGTAAAAGGATCCGCAAGGACCACCGAGAGGGCCCTCGCGAAAGGCTACCATCTCGGGGAGGCGCTGAAATACGTTGCAGAGAAGCTGGGCGGAGAAGGGGGTGGACATGCGATAGCCGCTGGAATCCGCTTCCCGAAATCAAAGATCGACGAGTTCACCAGGCTCTTCAACAGGATTCTGGGGGAGCAAGTGAGCGGGGGGAAGACGGGTGGAGATTGAGGCAAGCGTGGAGATAACGTGGCATTACGGGGACGAGGAACTCGCAAGGGCAATAGCGGAGGCTATCCATGTTGACAACACCTCAATACCGGGCCGGCTAAAGAAAAGTTTAAATGTGGAAACCCTATGGGTTGATGGAGACGCCATAACAAAGGTTAAATACTCGGGTGAGATTGAAACCCTCATCAAAGCGCTGGATGATTTGGTGTTTTCGATCAAAATCGCTGAAGACGTCACTGAAAAGGTGTGAAGGATTGGAGGTGTTAAGATGGCGAAGACTAACCCTAGGAAGAAGGCTGCCGCAACTAAGGATAAGTGGAAGTCAAAGGAGTGGTTCGTGATTTACGCTCCGGACTTTTTCGGAAGCAAGGAGATAGGTTTGACCCCGGCGGATGAACCCGAGAAGGTTGTAGGGAGGATCATCGAGACAACGCTCAAAGACCTCACCGGGGACTTCACCAAGGGACAGGTCAAGCTCTACTTCCAGGTTTACGACGTCAAGGGACAGAACGCGTACACTAAGTTCAAGGGGCACACCCTCGCGAGGAGCTACATAAGGAGCCTCGTCAGGAGAAGAAGCACGAGGATCGATGGTATCTACAACGTCACGACCAAGGATGGTTACAAGCTCCGCGTAATGGGCATGGTCATAGCCTACAGGCGCATCCAGACCAGCCAGGAGAGGGCCATACGTGATATCATACACGACATTATCCACAGGAAAGCCGAGGAACTCACATACAGGGATTTCATAACCGAGGCCGTAACTGGCAAGATGGGCGCCGAGATGGCCAAGGAAGCCAAGAAGATATACCCGATAAAGCGCGCCGAGATCAGGAAGATAAAGGTTCTCGCCGAACCGGAGGCTTGATGCCTCCATCCTCTTCTGGGTTTGAATTTTGATGGAACATTGGGACCCAATTAAAGCTGCGATTCGGCAACCGCGGTGGTCCTCATCCGCTGGGCATCAGGAGATAGTACACAACCGCCCCGGTAAGGCCGCCAAGGAAAGACGCCAGAAAGTTCGTGGAGTTGTTATCGGTTATCCCCCTGTTCTCAAGGGTTGCACCTATCAGACTGTCCAAGTTTACCCCGATGAAGCCTCCCGCAACAACGGCCAGAAGCATCAGCATCTTGTTTCCGGTTAGGGGGAGGGCAAAGATGGCAATTGCAGCTGAACCTGCTAGGGCGAATAACTCGCCGGCAAGGGTGATGCCGCCGTTGGTCCCCGCTTTCACGGGTTGGAGGTTCGTTATCAGGCGGGGCCTTCTGCCAAAGACCTTACCCAGCTCACTTGCCAGGGTGTCCCCGTTGGCGGTGGCTATCGCCGCAAAGGACGCCGCCCAAAACACGTCACGCCGGGAGACGTACTCAAACAGGATAAAGATGAGGGCACCCAGTCCGTTCCCCAGAACGTTGCCCCAGCTCCTGACCCCGCGATTGTGCTGGGCTATACCAAGCTTGGATTTATCATGAAAACGATACTTCGTGGCCATGACGCCTAGGATAACGAAGACCAACAGTGCCAGGAATGGGTAAACACCGCCGAACTCCAGTATTAAAAGGCCCAAAAAGGCGGCGGCGAGACAGCCATTTCTATCGAGAGCCCCCGATCTGTACGCAAGTGCAGCCAGCAGGCCAACTATCACCGAGTTCTCTGCCAGTCCCTGGAGCACCACTACCACCTTGTCCCTGATTCAAGCGATGCTTTATTACCTTTTCTGCAGACCATCGTTAAAAATAAAACTGAGCCCGAACGCTCAGAGGGTCTCGAACTTAATCGTGTCGGTAACAAACGTTATGTCAAGGCGGTCTATCGCGTGTACCTTCTTCGTTATCTCAGAGAGTATCCTGTCCATCTCCTTCATGTCCTTTGGACCCGCCACATGAAGGATGAGGTTGTGTGATCCTATCGCCTTCTGGATCACCTTCACGTTCTCGTTTTCCTTCAGCACCTCTATGACACTGTCTATATCCGTGCCGGGCTTTAGCGTTATGCCCAGAAGGGCGTACATGTACCCCAGGGAATCATAATCGGGGATAACGGTGTACTTCTTGATGATACCGTTCCTCTCGAGCCGGTCCATCCTGCGGGAGACCCTCTGCCTGGTAGTGTCGAGAAGCTCGGCCAGATCCTTATAGGTAAGCCTAGCGTTCTTTGCCAAGAGCTTCAAAATCCTGATATCGATGCCGGTTATTTTATCGGCCATCTCACCCACCTCGACCATCTTTAGTTTTCAATAATGCTGGAGCTATATAAAAGTTTTTCCGTTATCTTGTAAACTTTTCAACAACTTAACCTTTAGTTCACAACTTTTAATAAAATGCAACGTATCCCCGGACAGGGGTATAACATTACGTTACTATTTAGAACCTTGAAACGGGAAAAAACGGGGGATAAAGGTTACTTTAAGTTCCATTTCTCACGTCCCGCCGTCTGTACTTCTCAATGCTTTCTCCGAGGGCCTCTTCCAGGTCAATCCCGTAGTGATTGGCTATGCAGGAGAGAGCGAACATAACGTCACCCATCTCTTCCCGAAGCCTCACCGGATCTCCCCTTCCCTTTACGCCCTCCATCTTCAGCATCTCATCCGCCAGTTCCCCAACTTCCTCAACAAGTGCGGCCATCATCTCGAAGGGCGTCCAGTACCCGCCCAGCTCTTGGATCAATTCATCGACCCGGGTCTGCTCTTTTTTCATAGAGGCACCTCAAACGATCTCGGTCATTACCAGCTCAAGGTAGTTCCTGAGGGCCTCGGAGTTGGCCCTGTAAAAACGCATTTTCCCCTCTCTCCTCTCTTCCAACAGCCCGGACTCCTTCAAAACGCGAAGATGGTGGCTTATGAGAGTCTGGTCTTTTTCAAGTATCTTTGAGATGAGGCAGACGCATAGCCATGTGTTCTTAAGAAGCTTGAGCATCTGAAGGCGTATCGGGTTTGAAACGGCCTTCAGAAAAGTCAGGACCTCGGGATTGACGTTGGGGTTTACCTCCGTGTTGAGGTCAAGGATATCGCATGATTCTGCACAGCGAAGCACGGTGCTCTTCTGACCGGCACTCAGTTTTTCAACGACTTCCGCAAGTCTCATCTTCCTCACCTTAACCCGTTAGTCCTCAAACCTTTAAGAATTTTTGCTCACATGAAAATAATTAGGGGGGTACGGGACGATCAACTCACTTACTTCCCGCTTTTTCAAGCCTCGCCCTGCGGCGTGAGAAGGTCAATCAACTATCAACACCTTCACTGGACCGCCATCACTTCCGTAGGCCACAATGCTCTCCTCGGTGAAGGGGTACGCGATTATTATGTGGACCCCCCCGAACTTTGAGAAGAACTGGAGGTCCGCCGTCGAAGGACGTGCGTTTGGCACAGGATGGGAGTGCACGGTGCCCTTGATGTTCTCGTCCATGGGAAGCATCCAAGTGTTGAAAAAAGCGGAGTTCCTCCCGAAGTGACCTGCGGGGGCTATAAGGACCTCCTCAAACACTCCATCCCTCTCCCGTAGGAACCCTGCAAACTCGTTGGGGTAGAAGTCCCTGGCGAGTTCAAGCAGGTACTCCAGGAGTTCCCGTCTTATCCTCACGCTCGTTTTCATGCCCGTCACCTATTAACTGCGGCCTTAAAGAACGGCAATGGCGTCGATTTCAATTCTTGCCCCTTTGGGAAGGTGTGAGACCTCAACAACCGCCCTGGCCGGCCTGGAGGTGCCAAAGTACCCCTCGTACACACCGTTGAACTTCTCAAAGTCCCCCAAGTCGGTCATGTACACGGTCACCTTCACGACGTTATCGGGGCTTCCGCCGGCGGCCTTTACAATAGCGAGGACGTTTTCGATGGTGATCCTAGCGGCCTCCTCTATGGGCCCTTCCACGAGCTCCCCCGTCCTGGGGTCTATAGGTATCTGGCCGGAAACGAAGAGCCACCGCCCCTCTCCGATTACGCCCTGGCTGTACGGGCCTATCGGTTGAGGGGCCTCGTCCGTTGATATAAAGTCTTTACTCATGATATCACCCCGGTTAGTGTACCAGCTCATCCCGTCACCTTGCCTTTTCCAGGTACTTCTCAAGGGACTTCGCCGGGATGTCCAGGGGCAGTCCTATCTTCTCGAGGGCTTTTCTGAGTGCGTAAATCCTGGCGTGTTCCTCAAACTCCCTCTCAGCGTAGTTGGAGGAGATAAAATGCCGGTACTTTTCAAGAACGAGCGGTATTTCAGCCTTCCTTACCTTCTTGAACTCTCCAAACCACGCATCTATGCCCTTCACATCAATCCCGGCGTAGGTGGGGAGCTTGAGGGTTACCGTCTCGTTTATACTTGCCAGTAGCCTTGCTATGTCTGCCATGGGGGTGTTTTCGTCTATCATGATCCTCTTAACAACTATCCATCTCCCATGCTTGGCCGTGAAGTTCACGTGATCCTCTGGAAACGGAAAGACAACGCTGACATCGGTGATCGGCTTCTCAGGGTATTCAACCGTCATCTTCCTAGAGAGGGTTTCCCTAACGAGCAGGGCCCTCGCCACGTCCACAAGATGCTTCCTTATCTTCTTGTTATCCTCGAAGACCAGCGGGCCCAGTTTCCTGGAGATCCCCGGTGATTTCATGGCTACTACAGCGTCCACAAAATCCTTCTTTGAGAGCCCCTCTGCCAAGCTCAGAATACCGGCGACGTTCATGACCCCGGTCAGGTACTCAGGTATCTTGAGGTTTACCGTGTTCGCAACGCTCGCCAGGAAATGGGCCACGTTTTCAGCTCCTAAGTCCAGGAGCTTGTCTCCGGCCTTCCATTCTCCATGTCTGACCGTGAACATTACATGGTCCTCTACCCTCATCGTCTCCACCAATGGATACTTTCGGGTCCCCGTATTTTAGCTTTTCCTCTCATTGAAAAAAGTTATAAATCGCCCTGAGAATGCGGGTTCAGAGAGTGAGAGAGGGAAAGACTATGGGCGAGGACGAAAGTATCAATAGGGAGGCTCAATCTCAGCCGGTATACGGGGAAACCCTTGATTTGGGACTCGATTTCAAAACCACCGAAGACATAGAGGTACCTGAGAAACTCATAGACCAAGTTATCGGCCAGGAGCACGCGGTTGAGGTGATAAGAACCGCCGCAAACCAAAAGAGACACGTCCTTCTTATCGGCGAACCTGGAACTGGAAAGTCTATGCTGGGACAGGCGATGGCCGAGCTCCTCCCCGTGGAGAGCCTGGAGGATATCCTCGTCTTTCCAAATCCAGAAGACGAGAATATGCCAAAGATAAAGACTGTACCGGCGTGCCAGGGAAGGCGCATTGTGGAACGCTACCGCGAGAAAGCCAAGAGCCAGGAGAACATCAAGTCGTACCTCCTCCTGATGGTGATATTCACCGTGATGATGGCCCTGTTTCTGCAGTTCAACGCGACGACGCTCCTCATGGGGATCTTCGTGATAATAATAACCATAATGGCTTTATCCAACATGCGCATGCGGACGTCCGTTCTGGTTCCAAAGCTCCTCATAGACAACTGTGGAAGGAACAAGGCCCCATTCGTCGATGCAACAGGTGCCCACGCCGGGGCGCTCCTTGGCGATGTGCGCCACGACCCGTTCCAGAGCGGCGGTCTGGGTACACCTGCCCATGAGAGGGTTGAGCCAGGCATGATACACCGTGCCCACAGGGGCGTCCTGTTCGTGGACGAGGTAGCAACGCTGAGCCTTAAGATGCAACAGAACCTCCTCACCGCGATGCAGGAGAAGAGGTTTCCGATAACCGGACAGAGCGAGATGTCCAGCGGCGCTATGGTCAGGACGGAACCGGTCCCCTGTGACTTCATCCTGGTGGCGGCCGGAAACCTTGACACCGTTGACAAGATGCATCCCGCATTGCGCTCCCGTATCCGCGGATACGGTTACGAGGTGTACATGAGAACCACGATGCCCGACACGATAGAGAACAGGAGAAAGCTCGTTCAATTCGTTGCCCAGGAGGTCAAACGGGATGGTAAGATACCCCACTTCACAAAGGAAGCCGTTGAGGAGATAGTCCGTGAAGCCCAGAAACGCGCCGGTAGAAAAGGCCACCTCACGCTTCGCCTCCGTGATCTGGGTGGTATAGTAAGGGCCGCCGGGGATATAGCGGTTAAGAAAGGCAGGAAGCACGTTGAACGCGAGGATGTCCTAGAGGCAATGAGAATGGCAAAACCACTTGAAAAACAGCTCGCAGACTGGTACATAGAGATGAAAAAGGAGTATCAGGTCATCAAAGCAGAAGGGAACGAGATAGGCCGTGTTAACGGTCTGGCGGTTATAGGGGAGCAGAGCGGTATAGTCCTTCCAATAGAAGCGGTCGTTGCCCCGGCCGCGAGCAGGGAAGAGGGCAAGATTATAGTCACCGGAAAGCTCGGCGAGATAGCAAAGGAGGCCGTGCAGAACGTCTCGGCGATAATCAAGAGGTACAAAGGGGAGGACATCAGCAAGTACGACATCCACGTTCAGTTCCTGCAGACATACGAGGGTGTTGAGGGGGACAGTGCCAGCATAAGCGTTGCCACCGCGGTTATCTCGGCCCTTGAGAACATCCCAATAAAGCAGGATGTTGCAATGACCGGCTCCCTCAGTGTCAGGGGTGAGGTACTCCCGATAGGCGGTGCTACACCGAAGATCGAAGCGGCGATCGAAGCGGGAATAAAAACCGTCATAATCCCCAAGTCCAATGAGAAGGACGTTTTCCTAAGCAAGGACAAAGCGGAGAAGGTAGAGATAATCCCCGTTGAGACGATAGACCAGGTTCTTGAGATAGCGCTGGAAGAAGGGGGGAGAAAAGAGACCCTGCTCCACCGCATAAAAGACGCCCTCCCGCTTAAAGGGGCGGATTGATCTCCCCCATACCCTTTTCACACTCGACCCCTCGTCGAGTTCCTGCAGCTGGTCCACAAATGTGGCCAGAAATTCTTAAAAACGTCCTATCAACGTTACCCACGGAGGTGAGATAATGCTCAAAGTTGAGAACCTTCACGTCACCGTAGAGAACAGGGAGATTCTTAAAGGCGTTAACCTCGAAGTCAAGCCAGGAGAGTTTCATGTTGTCATGGGACCAAACGGGAGCGGAAAATCAACCCTGGCCCTCACGATAGCCGGTCACCCAAAATATCGGGTTACGAAGGGCAGAATACTCCTTGGGGAGGAGGACATAACCGCCCTAAGCCCCGACGGGAGGGCGAAGCGTGGGGTGATGCTGGCATTCCAGAACCCCCACGAGGTGGAGGGCGTCAGGATCATTGATTTCCTTCAGCAGGTTCTCGTTGAACTTAAGGGGATGGATCCTGCCCGGGCTTATGACGTTATAATCGAAAAAGCCAGGGACCTGTGGTTCAAAGAGGAGGACATCTACCGCTACGTCAACGTCGGTTTTTCAGGAGGGGAGAGGAAAAGGCTCGAACTCCTGCAGGCGCTTCTTATGGAGCCGAAGATCCTCATCCTAGACGAGCCGGACAGCGGCGTTGACGTTGATTCACTCAGCATCATAAGCCGGAAGATAGACGAGCTCCACAAGAACGGAACCGCGATCCTGCTGATCACGCACTACGGAAGGATCCTCCAGCACCTCGACCCCAGCAGTTTCATGGTGCACGTTATGAAGAATGGTAGGATAGTCCTTGAACGGGGTGGGGAGTTCGTCGAGGAGATAGAGCAGAAGGGTTTCCAGACCATATTCGAGGAGTGTGGTTGCGATGAGTGAGACCATCACGGTTAAAGACGCCAAAGGCATCATTGAGG
>JAMONK010000136.1 GCA_027065835.1 Thermococcus sp.
TTGATCTCCCGGAAGACATTCCATCCACGGAGCGAAACTGCCGTCCCGATCTGGAGAGCTGAAGCGCCGGCGAGGAGGAACTCCACCGCGTCCTCCCAGGTGGTTATGCCGCCGATGCCTATAACCGGAATGTCGAGAGTCCTTGCAAGGTCGTAAACCGCCCTCAGCGCAACGGGTTTAACGCCAGGTCCAGAGTAGCCGCCGACGCGGTTGCTAAGAACCGGTTTTCTCGCGTAGATGTCAATGGCAATGGCCTTCAGCGTGTTTATTGCAGAGACGGCATCCGCCCCCGCCTTTTCAGCGGCCAGGCCGAGCTTCGTAATGTCGTCGATGTTCGGCGTCAGCTTCGCGATTACCGGCCTATCCGTCGCGTCCTTGACGGCCTTAACCACCTCATAGACGTTCTCCGGATTCTGACCGATTTCCATACCGTAGCCCTTCGCGTGGGGACAGCTGAGGTTCAGCTCGAAGGCGTCCGCAACGTCGCTCAGCTTTTCAGCCAGGAAGGCGAACTCCTCCGGCGTTCCTCCGAAAATCGAGACGATCAGCGGGAAGTCGAAGGTGTAGCCCTCAACCATCTCGAGGAAGCCCGTCCAGCCCGGGTTCGGCAGCCCCATCGCGTTCATCAGGCCGCAGGGAAGCTCAACGATGGTTGGGTTGTCGTAGCCTTTCCTCGGCTCGATTCCGATGGATTTGGTAACCACCCCGCCGGCGCCCTCCTCGTGCGCCCGAATCCACTGCTCCGGGACCTTGTCGTCTATTCCCGATGCGAGGAGAAGGGGGTTCTCAAGGCTAACTCCAATAAGTTTGACGTTTAACGATGGCATCTCCGCACCTCATTAGGGGATGGAATGATTATATTAAGGTTTTCCCCCTCCCCTGAGTTCCATACGCACGTCTTCGTCCATGAGTATGAAGAGCGCGAGTCCCGAAAGGAGCGTCAGGCTTACGGCGGCCAGTGAGAGGATGGATATTATCCAGATTATCCCGAATATCAGGTCGAGGAGGGCAACGTAGGCGCCCCCGTCAACGGCAATGCTGTTTCCGAGGTAGACCCCGGCTGCGAAGAGGAGGTGGAACGTTCCGATGAGGACGAACCCGGGAAACATGTACTGCTCCCCGTAGCTCAGAACGGCGAGACCGTAGAAGTAAATTGAGAGAAGGAGGAAAAACGAGACGACGATGAGTTTAGGCCTCATTTCCGAGTTCCTCCACAGGGAGCCTCATTTTGGACGCGGCGAGCAGGAGTCCTATTCCGACCAGGGTAACGGCCAGGAAGATCACCATTCCCGTGCCTACCCCGCTCACCAGGAGGAACATGATGTTGGGTGCCACTGCGTTGGCGGAGTTTGATATGAGGCCGAGTGCAAAGCTGGCGTCAGGGTAGACTTCCCTGGGGTAGGCTGCCGGTGCAGTCGTCCAGAACGCTGGTCCGGTCCCCTGCACTATCCCCGTTACCGCCAAACCAAGCAGAAGCGTGCTGTAATTCCCTGAGGAGAATCCCTTCCATACGAGGAGCAGTCCCAGGAACGTTATCGCGTACGAGATGCTCATGACGCTGACTATCGCCTTGAATAGGCCGCGGTTGCTGCTGTTCTTGACCGATAGGCGATATCCGAGGTACCCCATGATTATCGACCATACCCCAAGGGACACCTCAAGGGCGGTCAGGAGCGTTGATATCTGGGCACCGCTGAAGGGTGCGTGTTTCACCGTGAACGAGCCTATTGTGAATATTATCCACAGCGCAGGGAAGAACGTGAAGCCGAAAACCCACGTGAACGGCATCCTCCAGACGCTTACGTTGCTCTTCCGCGATGTGCTCTTGGGGATTTCAAAGTCCTCGACGAGGAACCACCACACCGCGAGCATCAGGTACATGATGACGGCCGATATAAGGAATACCCTCTGAATGGCGGCCCAGTTCGAGCCGTTCGGTGCAAGCCAGCCCGCGAGGTGAACGCCGTAGAGTCCACCCCAGAATATTCCCGATAGAATTATGCCCTTTGCAAACGGTCTCTCCGCGAGGAAGAGTCTGGCGATCTGGTTACTGAATACCGCGATGAGGGCCACGATGAACCCCTGGAAGAACCTCAGGGCAACCACCACCCACCAGTTGCCGACGAACGGAATTATGAACTGGGGCACCGCGGCGAAGCTGACTATAAGCGCGACGCTCCTTTTGAAAGAGCCTTTAAAGAGGTCGGTTCCACCAAGCAGGAACGCAACAAAGAGACCAACAACGTAAGCATCCTGCTGGTAGCTGAGTGCCGAGACGCTGATCCCATAGTGACTTACCACCGCGTCTTTAAACCTCTCCAGCATGTGCATCGTACCGAATCCTGCCGCGAGGAGGATCGTGTTCAGTATGACGGTTACCCATCTGTTTTTTCCCATGTCAGCACCTCCTTTGCTAATCCCCTGTTTGACCTTTCATACGCCCCGAAGGGTAGTGATAAACTCAAATCTCCGAGAGGGCCTTCCTCATCCTGTCCATGGCTTCTATGAGCTGGTCCTTCTTGGTCGCGTAGCTTATCCTTATCCATCCTTCCCCGTGTTTTCCGAAGGCGGTACCCGGGATAACGACGACCCCGGCTTTCTCAAGGAGCCAGTTTGCGAAGTCTTCACTGCTCATATCAAGCTCCGGGTCGATCTTAGCCCACACGTAGAAAGCCCCTTTGGGCTTGAACGGGGTTATGTGGGGCATGTCGTTGAGGTTTTTAACGACTACCTTCCTCCGCTCCGCGTAGGTTCTGCGCATCTCCTCAAGTCCCGCCCAGCTACGGCTGTCCCTGAGCGCGGTTATTCCGGCTATCTGAATGAAGGAGGCAACGTTTCCAATGACGTACGCGTGAAGCTTTATCATATCCTTGATTATCTGGTTTGGTGCTATCGTAAAACCCAGCCTCCAGCCCGTCATGGCGAACGTCTTTGAGAAGCTGTTGGCCAGGATCGTGTTGTCCGGGGCGTACTTTACCATCGGGTAGTGCTTGGCACCTTCATAAAGGAAGTGCTCGTAAGGCTCGTCGCTGAGTATGTAGAGATTGTAGTCCTCCGCAATATCGGCGAGGGCCTTTACGTCCTGCTTTTTCATAACGGCTCCGGTGGGGTTGTTGGGGTAGTTCACCACCAGCATCCTGGTGCGCTTGGTTATTATCTCCACGAGCTCATCGGGGTCAACGCGGAAACCGTTCTCCTCCCTCAAGGGGATGCGAATTATCCCTGCCTCCGCTATCTTGGCGTCTTCCACGTAGCAGACGAAAGCGGGATCCGGGATTATGACGTCGTCCCCTTCCTCAAGAAGCGACTGAAACGCCAGGTACGTCCCCTCGTATGCACCCGCCGTTACGATGATGTTGTCCGGATGAACGTCGATCTTATAAAAATCGTTGTAATACTCCGCGATTGCCTCACGGAACTCCGGGATCCCCGCGTTCGGGGTGTAATGGGTGTATCCTTCGTCCAGGGCCCTTTTGGCGGCATCCTTTATGACCTCCGGCGTGTCAAAGTCGGGCTCTCCGATCCCGAGGGAGATAACGTTCTTCATCTTTCTTGCCTTTTCAAAGAGTTCCCTAATTTTTGAGCGCTGGAGCAGGTTTATCCTGCCAGCCATAAAGTACTTACGCTTTTTGTATCTCATGAGCATCACCCCTAGGCACGCAGAGATTAGGGCACTATTTTATAAATCTATCTTGGATGTGACCCATTCCATCCCTGATTTTGCCTATAAAACTTCAACGAGAGCCGCGTTTTCAAAAAAAGTTTTCGCTTCTTCCTCCCCGCATTCAGTGGGTGGCAGTTCCTTCAGGTTGAACTCCCTCAGGAATTCCGTGCACTCCTCCTCACTTCCAAAGAAAACCAGGTAATTCTCACCCTTCCTGACACCCACCTCATCTATGGCGTCCTTTATCTGGAGTGTTCCTGCAAGGCGCAGAAGCAACTCACCCCCTGGGGTCTTTGCGTGATTCGTCCCCCTCTCAAATGAACGCAGGGTCAGAACCGCCGCGAACCTAACCACCTCGTCGCAGGGGGCCCTCACCACCTGTATCCTCCCACCCAGGTGCGGAATTATTCTCTCGACGTCGTCCACCGACACTCTAACTATGCATACGTTGCTCCCAGCGCTTCCCATTACACACCCCTCAGGGAGGTGAGTTCTATGCCGTTAAAACGCTTTCCTTTCCCCGTTCCCGGCCTTTCTGAATGATTTTTTACATGTCAAAAAATTATCAAAAATTTTTTTAAAATCATAATACGCTGATAATATTAAGCAAGCGCAAAGTATTTAACTAATTAAAGCACTATCTATTTCAGCGGCTTAGTGACTTGGGTGGTGCAGTGATGACCAAGATGCGCATCATCAGTGTACAGCTCCCGCAGGGGCTCATAAACGCCATGGATCAGCTTGTTAAGAGGGGTGCTTACCCAAACAGGAGCGAGATAATACGGGAGGCTATTCGTGAGCTCCTGAAGAAAGAGCTCTACCAGCTGGAAACTGAAGAACGGTCAATGCCTGACTATGTGCTGAAATAAGCCCTGAACTAAGCTTGCTCAAATAAGTCCTTGAATCATATCCTCCAATAATTTGGTCTGAATGAATGAGGGGGTTGGGGAAATGGTGTTTAAGCTCTTGGAGCAGGCAGGGATCGACCTGAATCTAGACGATGAGAAACCGAAGGCAAAGATAGAGGGGTTCTCGGACGAGAACCTTGCGGATCTGATAAAAATAGCCATTGTGGGCGTTGGCGGTTCCGGGAACAACACGATAACCAGGCTCTACGAACTTGGGGTTCAGGGGGCAGAGCTCATAGCCATGAACACGGACGCCCAGCATCTCGCCAGGATCAAAGCCCATAAAAAGCTCCTCCTCGGGCGGGAAATCACCCAGGGGAAAGGCTCCGGAGGGGACCCCGAGGTGGGGTACCGGGCTGCCGAGGCGAGCGCCCACGAGATCGCCGAGACCATAGGGGACGTTGACCTGGTGTTTATAACGGCCGGTATGGGTAATGGTACTGGTACGGGGGCTGCCCCGGTCATTGCAAAGGTCATAAAGGAGCGCGCCAGGCACAACGGAAGGTTTAGGGAACCTCTCGTCGTCAGCGTTGTAACCTACCCGTTCAAGAACGAGGGTAAGATCAGGATTGAGAAGGCCAAGGCGGGCATAAAGGCCCTCATGTACTACTCCGACACCGTCATCATAATCGAGAACGACAAGCTCCTCAAGCTCGTTCCGAAGCTCCCGATAAACGCGGCCTTCCGCTTCGCCGACGAGATAATAGCCAGGATGGTCAAGGGCATCACCGAGACCATAAAGCTCCCGTCCATGGTGAACATCGACTTCGCCGACGTTTACAGCGTCATGCACAACGGAGGTGCGGCACTCATTGGAATCGGCGAGAGCGACTCCAGCAACAGGGCGGTCGATGCGGTCAAGAACGCGCTCGAGAACAAGATGCTCGAGGTCGAGTACGGCAGCGGCGACAAGGCTCTCGTTCACTTCACAACCGGTCCGGACGTCAGTCTGGGTGAGATCAGCGCCGCCATGGACATAGTCTACGAGAAGCTCGGCGAGAAATCGGAGATAAAATGGGGTGCGAGGATAGACGAGGACATGGGCAAGGTCGTCCGCGCCATGGTTATAATGACGGGCGTTAAGTCCCCCAACATCCTGGGCGGTGAACACGCACTGCGCGTCGGCGACAGCTTCAAGGACAACATAATCACCCCCGTGGACGCCAAGCCGTTTAAGAGCACTGACAAAGGATTTGAGAGCTTGTTCGGCGACATCGCTAAGAACAAGAAAGGTGAAATACCTGCCCACGCCAAGCGGGCGCTTGAAGGTTTTCTTGACCTTACCTGATTTTCGTTCTTTTTAACCCTCACAGGTGATTCTATGGCAGTGGTAATTAGCGTAGCGAACCAGAAAGGCGGTGTTGGAAAGACCACCCTGACGATGAACCTCGGTCATGCGCTGGCCTCAAAGGGAAAACGCGTTCTCCTCGTGGACATCGACCCTCAGTTCAACCTTACCTTTGGTCTCATCGGCATGGAAGTTCTGAACTACGAGAACAGCAACGTTGGCACCCTGATGACGCGTGAGAGCGAGATCAACGACGCGATAGTGGAGATCAGCGATGACCTTCATCTGCTTCCCAGTCATCTGAATCTCTCCGTCAAGGAGATAGAGATAATAAATGCATACAATCGGGAACGGCGGCTGGAGAAGGCCCTCACCCCTGTTCTGCCCGACTACGACTACGTTCTAATAGACAACCCACCTAGCATGGGCATATTCCTGGTCAACTCTCTGACGGCATCCGATTATGTTCTTATACCTCTGGAGCTCAGCTACTTCGGCGTCATCGGGATGCAGCTCATGTTCAACCTGATGCGCATGATCCGTGAGGAGACCAACGAGAACTTGAAGCTCCTCGGCCTCGTTCCAAACAAGTTCACAAGGCAGACTAAGGTCCCAAAGACTCGCCTGAGGGAGCTCAAGGAAGCGTACCCGGACGCCCCCATCCTAACAACGATACCGAAGGCCATAGCACTTGAGAAGGCCCAGGGTAAGGGCATGAGCATATTCGAGTTTGAGAACGATGGAAGGGCCGCAAAGGCGTTTATGAAACTGGCAGGAGAGGTGGTGAAGATTGTCGAGGGATAAACTTCCCAAGCTGTTTGACGGTTCCGTTAACGAGCTCACCAGACCCTCCCGTTCGAAGGCGGGGGAGGGGTCCCGCAGCTCCCTTAAGTCCAAGAAGAAACAGAAAACCCTCTACATTACACTGGACATGAACCGGAAGCTCATTGAGCTTTACGGGGAGGAAGGCAGGAGACAGAGCATTATAGTCGAAGACGCCGTTAACCTCTACTACTACCTCAAAAAAGCGCTCGGTGAGAAGAAATTCAACGAACTCCTGAGTGCCGTTGGAAGGGAAGATCCGGAGTTCCTGGCGGAGTATGTCTCAAAACTCAGGGTTTAAGTTAATTAAGAACCTTCCAGTCAGTCCGCTGGAATAAACTGCTAAAATCAACGGCATCATTCGCAGTAAGTTTCCACGATCCTTTCTATTATCTTACTCGTCTTTGCACGATCCTCCTTGTACAGGTAGGGTATCCTTATGACTTCCGCTTCTATCCCGTGTTTCCTGAGGTCCTCTTTCAGTCTTTTGCAGTTGAACGCCTGATCGGGCCCCACCGCAACTACGTCGGGGTTTATCCTCTTCACCAGCTCGAAGTCTATGCTTCCCGGGGCCCCTATGTAGACCTCGTCAACGTATTTTAAAGATCTCAAAACCTCGGCTCTGTCCTCTGCGGGGTTTATGGGCTCCCTTCTCTTGTTCTTCCTCACGGTTTCGTCGCTGGCCACTATGACCACCAGCTCATCCCCGAGTTCCCTCGCCTGTTTCAGAAAATGCAGGTGACCCACGTGAAGCAGGTCGAAGACCCCCCCGACGAGGACCCGTACCTTCCCCCTCCCTGAGCCGGCCATCTGACTTCACCGCTGCCCAACGGTTACTTCCCAGATTCTGTCCTTTGCGTGGTGTATCACCTTGACGGCTTTTCCCTTGGGTTTCTCCTTCATGGCCCTGCCGTCCATGAGGGCCACCCCTATTGCTAGGGGCCTGCCGTAGTCCTCTTCGACCACGAATACAAAATCTCCCTCCCTTATGCCCTCGTCGGCATCGGTTATTCCGGCGGCCATGACGTCGGCGCCCTTGAGTATGAACGGAACCGCACCCGCGTCGACCACAACCCTGCGTTTCCAGTTCCTTAGGTCCTCGGTGTTCGACAGCTCATAGAGGGCGATGACCAGGGGAAAGATGAGTCCTCCTCGTTTTATGAACGTGGGCCTGCCGTTCACAAGCAGGATGTCGGTGGTTTTATCGAACTCCGCCAGTTCAACCCTGTCCTTCTTCCCGAGGAGCTTCCTGCCCACGTCCTCGCCGAAGATCTCCCCCATCTCCCGGATTATCTCACGGATCTCCTTTTTACTTAGAGGATGCTTGATCTTAAGTTCCATCACCTCACCCCTCCCTCTATCTCCTCATGGAACCGCCTGGCACTTTCCCTGGGGTTTTCGCTTGCGTAAATACTCCTCCCCACGATGATGTAGTCCGCTCCAGCCTCCAAAACTCCGCGGGCACTGCCGCCCTGGGCACCAACGCCGGGGGTGAGTATCTTGATGTCCCCCTTGAGCTTTTTCCTTATGTATGAAACGCGTTCTGGCCTTGTTGCGGGGGCCACTATGCCGAATGGCTCCAGTTCGTTAGCCAGCTCCACCAGTTTGTCCGTGAGGGGTTGAATGAACTCCCTCGCTCCTGGATGACTCATCTCGGTGACTATTATGACCTCGCCCAGATCCATAACGGCCTTCACGCTGTCCCTGCCGGTGAACCCATGGGCGATGATGTAATCCGCTCCCGCGCTGAAAACTTTGCGGGCTATCAATCCGTTGGTGTTGGGGATGTCCGCGAGCTTGAGGTCCGCGATTATCGGAAGCGCGGTTTCCTCTTTAAGCTCCCTTATGATTCCCAGACCGGAACCCAGTATCAGCGGCCAGTTGACCTTCACGGCCCACAGGTAATCCGCCGTCTCCCTTGCCACCCTCAGGGCAGTCCCCTTTTCGTACACATCAAGCGCCAGGATGAGCCTCCTCATCACTTCACCCCTCTATGGACTTGATCTCCTCAGGCAATGCATCCGCCTTTAACACGAGAGCAACGTGGTAGGCGCTCTTCATGGCATCTCCAGGGTTCTCCGCCCAGGTCACGACAACAAGGCAGCCCTCATCCAGCTCTGGCATCCTTTTGATGTCTCCATCGAGGGCCGGCATGGTCTCCCCGAGCGGTCTCCCATCCTCCGGGAACACGACTTCCCCCCCGTTCACCACCAGTATCATGGCGCCCTTTGCAGAGTACCGTATGGCCTCATCGCGGAGCTCTATGCTCTTGAACTCCGGGGGGTTTCTCACCACCACGGCGTACGCGGGATAGCCATCGACCCTATGCACCTCCCGCGCTTCTGAGAAGTTCTCCATGATCCCACGAACGAGGGATATCCCCCTTTCCGTGAGTGAATGTCCCCTCTGGGCGGAGTGTATAAGTCCCAGGTTGGTTAGCTTCTTTAAGAGCGTTCTGACGCTGCCCTCCCCTATGTTGAGTACCTCGGAGATGGTTTTTCTTCCCGTGGGCTCTCCAAGGAGGAACAGTGTCGCAACAGCATCCTCAAGGGTAAATTCTGGATAGGCTCCCCTCTTCCAGCTCATCGGCTTCCCTCCAGAGATGATACCCCCACGAGATTAAAAGCTTGTTGGGTGAACGTTCTGCCGTGGGCCCCGGGTTGAGCGAACAACGCCTCCCTCCCCACCCGGAACGACGCCTACAGAACGCAGACGAGTACGCAGGAAGACCTCATCCGCAGCGATCACGGACCGAGGAGAACGGGAAGGGGCAAAGGCCCCTCAAAGCCACTTTGGCTCCAGGCCGGCCCACATCCTCATCTTCTCGTGGGCGATTATCCTGGGAATGTTCTGCTTCTCCTTCGGTCCCGGGTTCTTCATGTAGAATGCGTTGACCTCGTAGACCGGGCCGAAGTCCCTCTTCTCGACCGCTATCCTTCCAAGCCTGACTAGGTCGACTAGGAGTCCGGCGAGGGCTGGACTGTCGTTGATCCTTCCGGAGATGATTATCTCATCGTGGGCGCCGTTGAAGCTTACGTACTCCATGTGCATGGCGATGAACTTCTTGTCTCCGAGCGGTTCGAGGAATCCCGTCGGTTTTATGTAGTGGGGAGCGTCGTAGCCGAGGAGCTCCTTGACGATGGAGCTCTTTGTGAACTCCTTGCTCTTGTTCCTCTCCTTGTCGGTGAGGGCTAGGAAGTCGTTGTTTCCGCCGATGTTGAACTGGGCTATGTCGAGGACGTACCTGTTCCTCTGGGCGAAGTGGCTGAGGACATCGGCGGTGAGTGGGGTGGCACCGGTCGCTCCGTCATCCCCAAATACCGCGAGGCTGCTTTCCTTTGCCAGCTCGGCGTAAACCGGGTCGTTGGCTATCAAGGTTGGGATCGCGTTGACGAAGGCGGCACCGCCAACCTCCTTGGCGTACTGGGCGGCCGCGTAGACGTAGACCTGAGTGGCGGTGAGTCTGTCCCTCTTGT
>JAMONK010000137.1 GCA_027065835.1 Thermococcus sp.
AAGTGAGGTGCTCTTTAGAGAGCCTGTTAAGGCGCATCAGCCAACACCCCCAACCTCGCTGAACTCCAGCTCTATGACCTTCTTGAGGACCTCCACGTACTCGAATGGCAGGCCTTCGAGGATTTCGCTGATGAAGCCAAGAACTATGAGGCTCTTCGCCTCCTCCTCGCTTATGCCTCTCTGGTTCATGTAGAAGAGCTTGTCCTCGCCGAGCTTTCCGGTCGTCGCCTCGTGGATTATGCTCGCGCTCGGCTCGTCGCTCTGGTTGTGCGGGTAGGTGTAGGCCTTGCTCTCCTCGTCGAGGATTAGCGAGTCACACGAGACCGTGGCGGTGGAGTTCTTTGCACCCTTGAGAATCCTCACCAGCCCGCGGTAGATGTTTATTCCGCCGTTGGCGCTTATGCTCTTGGAGACTATCTTCGAGCTCGTGTTCGGAGCGAGGTGCCAGGTCTTCGCGCCGGTGTCCTTCATGAAGGGGCCGTTGCTCAGCGAGACGACGTACTGTGCCGTCCTCGCCCCCTCGCCCTTCAGGACGCTCGAGGGGTAGGTGTAGGTTATGTGGCTCCCGATGCTCCCTTCTATCCATTCAACGTAGGCGTTCTCCTCTATGATGGCGCGCTTGTTGTTGAAGTTGATGACGTTTCTGCTCCAGTTCTGTATGGTGGTGAACTTAACGGTGGCGTTTTTGTGGGCGTATATCTCGACCATGCCGTCGTGGAAGGAGAAGCCCTTGTACATCGGCGCGCTGCAGCCCTCTATGAAGTGGACGTAGCTGCCCTCGTCAGCTATGAGGAGTGTATGTTCGAACTGTCCCTCCAGGGCCGAACCAATGACGAAGAATGCCTCAATGGGGAAGGGAACCCTAACGCCCTTTGGAATGTAAACGAAGGCACCACCGCTCCAGAGGGCGTGGTGTAAGGCGGAAAACTTGTGCTCTCCCGCCGGAAAGACCCTGCCGAAGTACTTCTTCACAAGGTCGGGGTACCTTTGAACCGCTTCCTCCATGGGAAGCATGATGATGCCCATCCTCTCGAACTCGCCCTTAAGCTGGGAGTAAACGCTCTCACTGTCGAAGACGGCCGTGATTCCCGAGAGGAACCGTTTCTCTATCTCCGGAATATTTAAACGTTCGAAGGTTCTCCTGATGTTCTCGGGAAGGTCGTCCCAGTCTTTAACCCCACTCTCCATCTCGGGCTTGGAATAGAGGGAGAAGCTCTCAAGATCGAGTTCATCAACGCCAACGACCCATCTGGGCATCGGGAGTTTGTGGAACAGTTCAAGGGCCTTGAGGCGGTGCCTGAGCATCCACTCCGGCTCGTTCTTTATACGGGATATCTCCCTCACCGCACTCTCTGTAATCTCCCCCCTCAGCTCGATTTCCTTGGGGTACGGAACTGCCGTTCCCAGGATCTCCTCAAGGGAGCCTGCCTTAAGTATCTCCTCAAGCCTTGATCCCTGCCCCATTTTCCTCCACCGCCGCGAAGCCCTTCTCCTCTATGAGCTTTACAAGCTCCATTCCGCCGGAAACGGCCAGCTTTCCGTCCTTCAGCACGTGCACCCTCTGGGGGTTCAGGTACTCCAGTATTCTTCCGTAGTGGGTGATGAGGAAGATCCCGGTGCCCTCTTTGT
>JAMONK010000138.1 GCA_027065835.1 Thermococcus sp.
GACCAGGGAGGACCACCCACAGCTCAGCCAGCAGCTCTACGCGGCCTACGCAGAGGGGCGCTCTCTCAGGGACCTCGTCGCCGTCGTCGGTGAGGAGGCACTCAGCGAGACCGACAGGAAGTACCTCAAGTTTGCGGACAGGTTCGAGAAGGAGTTCATCGCCCAGCGCTACGACGAGGACAGGAGCATTCACGAGACCCTCGACCTCGGATGGGAGCTCCTTGCCGAGCTTCCGGAGAGCGAGCTCAAGCGTGTCAGGAAGGAGTACATCCTCAAGTACCACCCCAAGTACCGGAAGAGGGGCGAGTGAGCCCCTACCAACTTTTTAGGTGGTCGAGATGGCAGAACTGCTCAACGTGAAGCCGACGCGAATGGAGCTCCTCAACCTCAAACGGCGTATAGCCTTGGCAAAGAAAGGCCACAAGCTCCTCAAGGACAAGCAGGACGCCCTTATCATGGAGTTCTTCACCATCTACGATGAGGCGCTGAGTCTGCGGCATGAACTCGGTCAGAAGATGGCCGAGGCGTACGGTGTGCTTCAAATGGCGGAGATAGACGTTGGCACGCTGCGTCTCCGTGAGATAAGCCTCTCGGTCAAACCCAATCGTGAGGTCGAGATAAAAAGGCGGAACGTCATGGGGGTCCCGGTTCCCCTCATAGAGTCCGAGTCCTTCAGAAGGAGCGCCCCAGAACGTGGATACCCCTTTGTGTCAACATCGCCGCGGGTTGACGCTGCATCGGAGAAGTTTGAGGAGGTTCTCGACCTTGTGGTTCGCCTTGCAGAGGTGGAGGAGACCCTCAAAAGGCTCGCGAAGGAGATAGAGGTCACCAAGAGGCGTGTCAATGCCCTTGAGTACATCATAATCCCGCGCATGGAAGCCACCGTCAAGTTCATAAAACAGAGGCTGGACGAGATAGAGCGCGAGAACTTCTTTAGGCTGAAGAGGGTCAAGGCCCTCATCGAAGCCAGGGCCCAGGCCGAGGGCTCCTGACGGAACCCTTTTATTATTCAGCTCCCTTTTCTCCCCGGTGGTTTCATGACGGAGAAACTGTTCTATGCCGACGCGTATCTCAGGGATGCGGAGTCGGTGATCAGGAAGGTTGAGGTGGAGGATGGAAAGGCCAGGATTCTCCTGGAGGGGACGATTTTCTATCCTGAGGGTGGCGGTCAGCCATCTGACAGGGGAATAATAGCCGGCGAAGGCTTCAGAATAACCGTGGAAAAGGTCGAGGGAAAGGAAGAGATATGGCACGGGGGAAGGCTTGAGGGCAGGGTCCCGGAGCCTGGGGAGAGTGTTAGGCTGTTCCTCGACTGGAAACGGCGTTATGAGAACATGAAGGCTCACACCGGTCAGCACATCCTCTCGGCCGTCATAAAGGACCTGCTAGACGCCAACACGACCGGCTTCCAGATATTCGAGACTTACAACAAGATAGAGATAGACTACCCGGGCGAGCTCACTTGGGATACCGTACTCGAGGTTGAGAGGCGGGCCAACGAGGTCGTGTGGCGTGATCTTCCGGTTGAGGTGGAAGTTTACGGGGAGCTTCCCGCCGAACTTCGGAAAAAACTCAGGAAGGAGCTCTCCGATAAAGTCAAGCCCCCGATAAGGATAGTCTCCATTCCGGGGGTTGACGTCATCCCCTGCGGCGGAACGCACGTGAGGAGCACGAGGGAAGTTGGCGTCATAAAGGTCGTCAACTTCTACCGGAAGAGCAGAAAGCTCTGGCGCATCGAGTTCGTCTGCGGAAACAGGGCTTTGGAATACCTGGACGAACTCCTCGGTGACTACTGGCGGAGTCTCGATAGGATGCCGAACAAGAACAGGCCTCTCACCGAGCGCGTGGGAGAGCTTAAAGCTGAGCTGGAAACCCTGAAGGCTCAAAAGGACTCCCTCAGGCGGTCTCTCTGGGACTGGAAGGCAAGGGCGTTGCTGGAAACGGCTGAGGAAATCAAAGGTGTTAGAGTGGTCTCGTACATCGAGGAGGCTCCACTGAAGGACGCCCAGGCTTTTACAGTTTACCTCGTGGACAGAAATCCGAACACCGTTGCTTTAGTAGTCGGTGATAACTACGCCATCTTCGCCAGGAACCGGGAGGCCGGGAGGGTTTCTATGAGAGAACTGTTGAAGGACGTCCTCTCAACGGTGGGTGGGGGAGGTGGCGGCAGCGAAGTCCTCGCCCGTGGCGGTGGATTCAAAGTAGCGCCGGAGGAGGTGCTTCGGCTGGCGTTGGAGGCTCTGAAGGATAGGCTTGGGGGGACTACCTCCCCGTGAACCGCCCCCTTTTAAACGGTTCCTCCAATCCCAGCCTCTCGAATACGAGCCTCCTCTGTTCCTCGCGGACGGAGGGTCTCCTCAGCTCCTCCTCTGCTTTCTCCCTGCTCATGAGGCCGTACCTGACGAGGGCCGCTATCCTTCGCTGTTCAAAGCTGTGCCCGTGCTTCTCCCAGTAGCGCTCCAGCGCGGGCCCGAGGACAAGACAGTTTGTCGTGTAGCCTGGCAACTCTGGGAATTCAAAGGGCAGCTTTTCGAGTATCCCAAAGCGCTCTTCCTCCGTCATCATCGAGAGAAGCCTTATCTGAACCACCCCCTCCCTCATCTCCCTGTACGGATGATGGCCGAAGGGAAGTTCGTGTCCTGTGATTACGTAGCGGTACCCTTTTCCAGCTGCGTACTTCCTGAGCTTCTCCATGGTCCTTTTGGAGCAGGCCCGACAGGGACTCTGGCCTTTTAGGAGGGCCTCACGGAAAATGTCGGAGTAATCGTACTTCAGAAGCGTGAACGGGACATTTAGGTGTCTGGCTATTCTTCGGGCGTTCTCTATGGCCTCTCCAGCCATCAGACCGTGGTCTATCATCACCGCCTCCAGCTTTCGAATCCCGTACACTTCTTTCGCAAGGTACAAGGCAACAACGCTGTCCTTTCCCCCCGAGTATGCCACCAGGGCTTTATCGACCCCTGCCATGATCTCTTCGAGCTCCTTCCGCACGTCCGCTCTGTTTGGATGGTGCCTCAGGTAAATCTGACATTCCCTGCAGAGCGGCTTTCCATTGATGATGTCTATCTTTGCGGTTCTTTCGTCGTGAACGCAGAGTGAGCACCTCAGCATGGGGGCCGGTTGAGGGGCTTCTCTTAAAAGGGTAACCCAAATCGCAAATTTCAAAAATGTCCCGGCGGAGATAGGCCGGTGATTGCATGAGGGTCGTGGGGGTTGATCCAGGTACCAAGAGCTTTGACATCATCGGACTTGAGAACGGTAGGATACGGCTTGATCTAAGCTTTCCAAGTGAGGTGGTTGCTGAAGATCCTGGAAGAATAGTGGAGGCGATAGAAGGGTTTGAGGCGGACCTCATAATAGGCCCATCAGGCTACGGCCTCCCGCTTAAGCGTATAACCGACCTGACCGAGAGGGATCGCTTTGAGATGACCCTCGTTCGGAAGGACGAACTCAAGGAGATCCCGGTTCTAATCGGCCTTCAGGAAATGGTAAACGAGATGGCTGAGAAGGGGATGAACGTCTGGTTCATTCCAGGTGTTATCCATCTCCCGACCGTGCCGGAGTGGAGGAAGTACAACCGGGTCGACATGGGCACGGCCGATAAGATGGCGATAACGGTTCTCGGCATACACGACCAGGCTGGGAGGCTTGGGGTTGACTACGATGACGTCTCCTTTGTCCTCTTGGAGGTTGGTTTCGGCTACAACTACGCAGGTGCCGTTGGGGGTGGAAAGATCATCGACGGTATTGGCGGTACCATCTTTCCCGGTCCGGCCTACGTGAACAGCGGAGCCCTCGATGGAGAGGTGGCGTACCTCATGGGTAGTGTCAAAAAGTGGCATCTTTTCTGGGGCGGGGCGAGTGTAATAGCCGCCAACGGGATACTCCCACCGGAGGAGTTCATCCAAAGGCTGGATGAGGGGCCGTTTGCCGCGGCATGGGAGGCAATGAAAGACGGCTTCGTTAAGGCGGTTGCGAGTGAACTGGCGGTCCTTGGCAACGCTGAGGAGATAATACTATCCGGCAGACTGATGCGCATAGATGCCCTGAGGAACGACGTGAAAGACCTCTTCGAGGAGCGTTTTGGTCTTTCCACTGTCAGGCAGAGGGGTCTTGGGGGCATGGCGAAGGAGGCCGCACAGGGAAGTGCGATAATAGCGGATGGTTTAGCCGGCGGTGAATTCAAGGATCTGGTTGAACATGTCGAGATAAAGGGGAGCAGCGGGAGCATTCTCGACTACGTGAGACTCCCACTGGAGCTTTGACCTCTCCCCCTTCGCCTCATTTAAAACGTTTTAAACGCGATGAAAGACTCTGGTGGCCGGATTTTACCTTCTCCCTGATTTTATCGGTTCTACTTTTTCCAGTTCGTATCGAGAAGAAGAGCACCACCGGCACTGTGTTCTGGAGGAGCACCCCCCTGTGGTTCCTTGCCGTGAGCCATCCGAAGACCAGTCCGAAGAGCAGGCCCGCCGTCCAGAGGAAGAGGATGAATCCTCCGGCGCTTATTCTTGGACCCTCCGTGATGGAGAGCGTCTTGTAGGCGAGGGCGATGGAGGCCACGAACACAGTCTCCATCAGAAGGGAGAACTTCATCACGTTCCCGATTATGGAGAGAAGGCCTTCACCGCTGTACTTCCTTAAAGTGTCTCGATCATGAAGGCCGTAAACCAGGGTGCGCGTGACGTTGGCGCCGCTTCTGAATGAGAGAAAGCCGAAGAATTCCGCCAGCACACCGGCGCTCTTGAGCTTCCAGACGGCCCATACTCCCACCGCGATCCAGGCTAATGTGTGGAGCCAACCGTAGCCCCTCTTATCGTCCTTCGGGATATTCACGCCGAAAATCCGCTTCCACAGCCTTGTTCCAGCGCCCACGAACGGTTTTATGACGAGCATTGCGAGGTTCATCAGCAGGAAGACCGTTAACAGAATGATCGAGAGGAGCCTCCCTAGCATCGCCTTCCCCAAAATATCTGGGGTGGGGTGTTTAAGGCTTTTATCCCTGTTACGGTGTGGGTCCCCTTCTCTCCCTCTTTACCGCGGGGGCAACCTCCCTTACAACGCGTCTCGCACTGAAGAGCGTCAGTGGATCCATCGTTCTATACACCACCAGCTGGCAGCCGCTTATCCTGACGTCTATATACTCCTTCGCCGCCATAGCCGTTTTTATCAGTTCTCTGACGCTTTGGGTCCTCTCAAAGTCAAGGCCCGCCTTCCTCAATCTCTCAACGTTGAGCTCGTGAACCGTCAGTGGCTGGAGCATCATCTCATCCACTCCGAGGGAGGATGCAAGCTCGGCTATCCTCGGTACTTCATCGTCGTTTATCCCGGGCATAAATATCGTCCTCACGACCGAGCGGACGTCGTCTCTCCCGACTATCCTCAGCGCGTTCACGACGGCATCGAAGGTGTCCGCGTTGGTAATCCTGAGGTGCTTCTCCCTCGTCGATGCGTCGAGGCTTATCATGACCAGGTCGAAGTCGAGCTTCTCCCACAGCGCCTCGGTTAGAAGTGAGCCGTTGGTCTGGAGGTCGAGCCTCGCCTCGGGAAAGCGTTTACGGAGCATGCGGTTCACTTCGACAATGCGCGGGCTTATGAGGGGCTCCCCGTACTGAGAGACGGTTATCGCCTTCGGGTTCTCCCAGCCGTAGTAACCGGGCTTCGGGGCCTTTCCGAGCTTTACCGCAACGTTCGAATAGCAAAATATACAGTCGTGGTTGCACGCCGGCGTTAACTCGTAACTTGGATGGTGGACGGGGTTTGGGTTGCCCAGGTCCAGCCCCTGGCATCCCGCGCAGTGGGATGGCGCCTTCATGTCCATGATGAACTCTTTGAGCAGCTTCGCCTCCCTGTTCTCAACTATCTGCGGTTCCACCCCCATTCTCCTCGCAAACTCCTCCCAGCTCATTCTTACGGTCACAACACTCACCGGACGTGGTGGTGAGAAAGGATTTAAAAAGTGGTCGGTTAAAGGACACCCTTTAGGGCGGGACCCTCAAAAACCGGTCCGTCCCTGCATACCAGCCACTTTCCGAGGTTGCATGAGCCGCAGACACCGATTCCGCACTTCATGTACCTTTCCGCTGAGACCTGCACGTTTTGGTAGTCCATGACCCTCAACACCGCCTTGAGCATGGGCTCCGGGCCGCAGGCGTAGACCTGATCGAACTCGTCCCTCCTCTCGGCGAGGACGTCAGTTGGGAACCCTCTTCGTCCGGCCGAACCGTCGTCCGTGGTCACCACTACCTCATCGACGTAGTCCGCGACGTCCATCAGGGCGAGTTCGTCCACCGAACGGGCGCCGTATATGAGGGTCACCTCCTCGAATCTGTCCCTGTTCTGCTTGGCCAACGCGTATAGTGGGGGAATTCCTATTCCTCCCGCTATCAGGGCCACTTTTCTTCCACGAGGCTTGAATCCTCTTCCATAGGGTCCACGGAACCACACCCTGCTGCCCGGCTCCAGGTTAAATAGCCGCGATGTGAAAGGCCCGATGCGCTTGACCACGATGGTATCCCCGTCGGCCAGGCTGAAGGGCTTCTCTCCAACGCCTGGAAGCCACAGCATGATGAACTGTCCCGCATTAAACCCCACCTTCCTTTTGAACCGGAAGGCCTTCACGTCCCTTGCAACCTTCCAGACCTCCCTAAGCACGGTTGTCTCCAACATCGATCCTAGCCCCCTGCGGCTTTCCTATGATTTCATCTTCCTCCATAACAACGTTACCCCGGATAACTGTCATTATCACTTTCCCCTTCAATTTTTTGCCCTCCCACGGGCTCCATTTGGATTCACTGTAGAACTCCTCCGGCCTGACCCGCCACTCCCTCTTAAGATCGACCACCGTCAGGTCTGCGTCCATTCCCTTATGAATTCCCTTGCCCCGTATCCCGAACGCTCTCACTGGATTGGTGTGCATTTTCTCGACTATATCCTCAATGCCCAGCAATCCTCTGTTGGTCGCATCCAAGAGGAGCGCCACCTCGGTCTCAAGGCCCGGAATCCCGGCCGCGCCGCCTTCCTTGTCCTCAAGTGTATGGGGAGCATGGTCGCTGGCTATCAGGGGAATCCTCGAAAAGTTCTTCCAGAGAAAGGCCCTGTCACTTTCGGTCCTCAGCGGGGGATAAACCTTTAAGAGCGGGTTCCTCTCGTAGTCTCCCCGGGTCAGGAAGAGATGATGGGGGGTGACCTCAAAGCTCACCTGGGGCAGTTCCGCCCGCAGGATCTCAGTCATACCGGCGGCTGTGGACACATGGCAGATGTTGAGGGGTTTTCCAAATTTTTCGGCGGCGTTAAGTGCCCGTTTAATTGCGAGTACCTCCGCCTCCGGGGGTCTTTCGGGTCTTTCGGCTATGATTGCCTGATCCTCCGCGTGGACGCTCACCACGCCTGGCGCGCAGGAGTAGTCCCCTTCAAAGTCCTCCGAGAACATTCCCCCAGTTGAGGCCCCCATAAAGATCTTGTAAAAGTCGGCGTTAGCCCCTTTGGCTTCCACGCAGTTTCCTGCCAGTAAAAAACCCAGCGCGTAGTTGGAGTACGCCTTTCCCATGAAGGCCTTCTCCCTCCGGCGGAGCGTGGCCGCGTCGATGATCGGGGGTTTGGTATTGGGCATGTCGAAGACGGTCGTTATCCCCCCGTGAACCGCTGCCATCGTTCCGGTTCTTACGCTTTCCTTCGATTTCTCGGTGAAATCTCTAAGGTGGGTGTGGACGTCTATTAACCCGGGAAGAACTGCCTGCCCCCTTCCCAGATTTATGGTTTCCTCTCCCCTTAGAGTCCCGATGGATATCCCGGTTATTTTTCCGTCGTCGATCGCTATGCTGCCGTGGATTTTTCCATTCTCGCTAACTATGTTTCCTACTATAACGAGATCGTGCATAGGTGCCCGCCCGGGGTTGAGGGGATGGGGTTTTAAGATTTTTGGGACGATGTGGAGATGGATATCGGTTTCCACGATTTTTTGGGGTTTCTACAAACACATATGGGGTTGTTTTTTGAAGTTGCGGTTGATATGGATTATGGTGAGATTTTAATTTGTGTTATATGACGCAATAATGTATTGGCCGTTGCATGGCTGCGGGATGCTGTGTCAGCCTGCTAGCACTACTTTTTTCGTTCGGTTACTTTTACAAGAACGTAACCCTTAAATAGTCGATCAATGTATAAACCCATGCCATTATACCCCATAGATGGCAGACATGCCGAAAATTAGAAGGAGGCAAGGTGTATGAATAGAAAGGCCCTTGGTTTGTTTATAATGGGTTTGATGTTGTTTAGTGTTTTTGTAGTGGCCAAGCCAGCGAGTGCAGCCACACCCAACAATGAGCTCAAAATAGCGCAGCTGGCCTCGACGGGTGCCCTCTTCATGGGTGTCTTCAACCCGGCTCCGGGCGGAGGTCTCACCGACGTTTACACCCTCAGAGTCTGGCAGTTCCTCAACGATCCCGCACTCATCAGCGGTCCGGACGGAGTTCCGCACAACTACAGGTGTCAGGTTGTTAAGGTCGACAGGAACGTTCAGGTTCCGAACGATGCCATCATCTACAACTCAACCGAGAAGAAGTGGGTTGCCGCTTACGCAGGCAAGACCGCCAAGAGCGCCGTCACCTACAAGTGCGGTCTCGGTGACTGGCACGACGGTCAGAAGATGACCCTCGCCGACATAATGTTCGGAATCGCGATGGACTTCGAGTGGACCACGCAGGACAGCAAGAACGACCCGTACTACGACAGCACCTGGGACAGCTGGGCTGGCGACACCGTCAGGAGCGTCATGGGTGTTAAGGTCAGCGAGCTCACCAGCGACTACGTCACCATCACCCTCTACCAGGACTACGACTTCCCGATCAACGACATGTACGCCGCAAGCAACTACGTCCCGTACGCCGCGATACCGTGGCAGCTCTACGATACCATGAGTGAGATGGTTGCCCACGGCGTTAACGGCAAGCCGTTCTCATGGAGCACCCAGCCCCAGAACGGTTACCAGGTCGATATGATAGCCCCCGACCAGATGCCCTACTTCAAGGCCGAGGCCCAGAAGCTTGAGGGCCAGGGGCTTCCGGTATACCTCAGCACCCTTAACCCGTGGCTCAGCAAGTGGGGCATTGACCCGACCCAGGCCGGACTCACTACCGACGCCGCGAAGGCCGGCTTCACCGCCATGATCCAGTGGATTGACAAGCACAACAACGCGATAATCAGCAACGGTCCGTACTACCTCGACACCTACAAGCCCAGCAGCATGTACCTCAAGCTCGTCAAGTTCACCGGGAAGAGGGTTAACTTCATGGATAAGACCGTCACACTCCCAGACGGCACCAAGAAGACCGTCCCGTTCAACGCCAACTTCGACATGATAGAGGTTTACGGTATCACCAACGAGAACACCGCAATCCTCGAAGTTGCCAAGGGCAACTACGACATGTTCTGGTATGAGGAGCCCGGTTACAAGTTCACCGGTGTCCTCACCCAGGGTTACGGTGGAAAGATCCAGCTCATCAAGAGCATTGGTGTCTTCTGGAGCATGGTCTTCAACCCGGTTCACGACGACAACAACCCGTACCTCATCACCGTTGGCGACAAGGTCTACTTCAACCCGTTCGCCATCAGGGAAGTCAGGTACGCCATGAACTGGCTCATCAGCAGGAACTTCATCGTCCAGAACATCCTCAAGGGTAGCGGCGGTCCGATGTACGGTACCCCGACCAGCGGTTCAGTCGTTCCGTACAAGAACGCCAAGGTCGTTGCCCAGGCCCTCGGAATGAGCGCTCAGGGTGACGAGAACTACGCCCTCAAGCTCATCGACAACGCCCTCACCCAGGCGGCCAAGAGCCCGTACCTCAAGGGCCACACCCTGGTCAAGAAGGACGGCAAGTGGCTCTTCGACGGCCAGCCGATACAGATCAACATCATCGCGAGGATTGAGGATGACAGGCTCTCAGAGGGCCAGTACATCGGCACCCTCGTCGACAAGGCAGGATTCAAGGCCAACGTTCTCCAGTGGGACAGGAAGAAGGCAGTCCACACCGTTTACATCACCGACCCGAAGAGCTACGAGTGGAACATGTACACCGAGGGTTGGGTTGCAAGCGCCTACGCCCTC
>JAMONK010000139.1 GCA_027065835.1 Thermococcus sp.
GATGAGCTACAAGGACATCGGAGGATTGGAGAAGCAGCTCCAGGAGCTCAGGGAGGCCGTTGAACTCCCGCTCAGACATCCGGACCTGTTCGCCAAGGTCGGGATCGAACCGCCGAAGGGGGTCCTCCTCTACGGACCACCGGGATGCGGGAAGACCCTGATGGCGAAGGCGCTCGCCCACGAGGTCAACGCCACGTTCATAAAAGTCGTCGGCAGCGAGCTCGTGAGGAAGTTCATCGGGGAGGGCGCGAGGCTCGTCCACGAACTTTTCGAGCTGGCAAAGGAGAAGGCCCCGGCGATAATCTTCATAGATGAGATAGACGCGGTTGGTGCGAGAAGACTGGACGAGACGACCGGCGGTGAACGCGAGGTCAACAGAACGCTCATGCAGCTTCTGGCAGAGATGGATGGCTTCGACCCCAGCGGCAACGTCAAGATAATCGCGGCGACCAACAGGCCGGACATCCTGGACCCCGCACTCCTGAGGCCCGGCAGGTTCGACAGGCTGATAGAGGTGCCCCTACCGAACTTCCGGGGCAGGCTGGAGATACTCAAGGTCCACACGAGGAAGATGAACCTCCGCGACGTTGACCTACGGTTGATAGCGGAGATGACCGAGGGTGCGAGCGGGGCCGATCTGAAGGCCATAGCAACGGAGGCGGGGATGTTCGCCATAAGGGCTAGGAGGGAGAGGGTGACTCAGGAGGATTTCATAAAGGCCGTCGAGAAGGTCCTCGGGGGCGAACAGAAACTCGCCCAGCAGATAGCCGCACACGAAGTCATGTACGGCTGACCTCCTCCGTTTTTCCCATTCTTGGAAAGGTGAAGCGGGTGCAGGCCGATGGTAAGTAAACTGCTGGCACTCGACGCTTACCCAAAACTCCGGGATCTGGACTTCAGGGTACTCAGAGGGGTAGAGCTCAACATGCGGCACCACCGGTGGGTTCCCCTAGAGGACATAGCCCGCTTTGCCCGTCTGGACGTTGAGACCGCGTCATTCAGACTCGGAAAGCTCGACAGCTGGGGGCTGGTGGTGAGAAGGAGTGATATGGGCTACGTGGGTTACCAGCTGACGATCCACGGGTACGACACCCTGGCCATACGGGCGCTGGCCAAGAAGGGGGTGGTTGAGGCCATAAGTACAGCCCAGGTGGGTGTCGGAAAGGACGCGGACGTTTACGTTGGGATAACGCCCTCCCGGGAGAAGGTGGCCGTCAAGTTCAACAGGATAGGGGGAAGGACAAGCTCCAGGAAGGCGAGATATCACGGAAGGGTCTTCCAGAACAAACGCCACACGAGCTGGCTCTACGTGTCCCGGCTGATAGCCCAGAGGGAGTACGAGGCCTTAACACTGCTCAGTCCCATAGCGAGGGTTCCAAAGCCGATAGCGTGGAACAGACACACAGTGGTGATGGAATTTATCGAGGGGAGGGAGCTTGCAGAACTAAGCGACGCGGAAATGGGACGTGAAGAGGCGGGGGAAGTTCTCAAGAGGATCCTAGACGAGTATCTGAAGATAGTGCGTTTTGGGGTCGTCCACTCCGACCTGAGTGAATACAACGTCGTGCTGACAGGGGACGGGATCCTGATAATAGACTGGGCCCAGTACGTGACAACGGCCGATCCCGAGAGCCTTGAGTACCTTGAAAGGGATATCACCGTTCTGCTTAATGCGTTTAAGCGCCGGTGGCACGTTGAAGTGGACTTTCAAGAAGTATGGCAGAGGTTTAAAGAGGCATGGACCGAAAGCCGCGGGGCGGAGTAGGGGGATTCAAAATGGGGATCGATGATGAGATAGTGAGGCTGTTCAGAGAGGCAATAGCGGCGGAGAACGCCAACGATCTTGAAGCGGCAAAGAGAAAGTTTGACAAGATACTTGAGCTCAGCAGGGGAGAGAGACCGGAGGCATACTTCGAGGCGTGCTTCAGGATGGCGGACGTCTTCATCCAGGAGGACAACTACAGGGGCGCCGTCAAGTGCGCTCTGCGGGGAATCTGTCGTGCACCCAGCAGGGAACTCCGGAGGGCCGGGATCCAGAGGCTGGGGGACGTACTCTTCATAATGAAAAGACGTGGGAGGCTGGGCGTTCTG
>JAMONK010000140.1 GCA_027065835.1 Thermococcus sp.
GCCGCAAACTTTATAAGTTTTACAAATTCTCTAAGGGCGGGCATGGGGCCGTGGGGTAGCTTGGCCTATCCTTCCGGCTTCGGGAGCCGGGGACCCGAGTTCGAATCTCGGCGGCCCCACCATTCAACCCTTTCTTCGAAAGCGCTGGCGGAAGAGTAGGTGCTTTTTGAAAGTTGCTGATTTGTCAAGTGGGTTTTTACCCAAGTTATCTTTTTGGAGAATGTTTCGCTCTTTGAAAATTAGAGTTGAAACAATTCTAAATGCTTTAGTTTGGTGTTAAACCCCTTTGGACTTGCCCTTTGTTGATACACAACTGACTTTTGCCCGTTGGGGGGAAAGGGCGCTTTTTTCGCCAGCCTTTCTCAAAGGCTGAGCGCAAGTTTCAAGGGATAAAATTTATAAAGACACGCCTGAACCTACCAACGGGTACAGCCCCGTGGTGTAGCGGCCAAGCATCGGGGACTCTGGATCCCTGGACCGGGGTTCGAATCCCCGCGGGGCTACCACAGCCCCACTTTCATCCATGTGCATTTTCGAATTTCAAACCGCATGTTATACCCCATTTAGTACTTTTAATCTTGGGACTTGCCCCAGTTATGTGATTTTTGCTGGTCATGTTCCCACGCTCTCTCCGTACACGCTTTTTAACTTCCTCATCACGGTGTTATGTTGTAAAATATTCAATATCTTGATGAATTAACCACGACGTTGAAGGGGTCCGTTGGTCTTTTCACGGAATGTCCGACCCGTTTCACCAAGAAAACGCCTTGTACTCAAAGTTACACCCCAAACTCCCCTTTTCAAACTTTTAGAGTAGGTTTAAATACTCTTCCGCCCTATTTAGCTCAAGACTGGACCTTACTCCGGTCGGGAGGTCGTAGTCATGAGTAGGGACTTTGAGAGTGAGATTGTGGATATGCTTAGGGAGAGGGAACTCACGGTTGCGTTTATCACACGCTTTCTGATGGAGAGAGGTTTCGAGGTTACCAGACAGAAGGTGGAGAGAACGTTGAGACGGCTGATCAACATGGGCATCGTTGAGGCCAAGATTGGCAACAACGGCAGAAAACACTACAGGTTGGCACGGTGATCGCCATGGGAACCTCCTCGGTCATACTCGGCAACAGCAGGAGGATGCTGCTCATAGAGTACCTCCGCAGTTGCGAGGGAAAGGCCGAGCTGAGGGACGTGGTCGAGTACATAGCCAGGAACGAGGGCAACACCGACAGAAAGCACAGAAAGAGCGTTTACGTGAGCCTCGTTCAAACGCATATTCCCAAGCTGGAACGGGAGGGGGTCATAGCCCTAAGGCATGGTGTGATAACCCTCATCCGGGTCCCCGACGACGTTACAGTTTACATGGAGACTGTAAAGAAGAACGATATAAGCTGGAGTTCCTTCTACATAGGCCTCTCGCTGATGTTCTTCATGACGGCCATTTACCTTAACAACCTCCACCTTGCGTTGGCCTCGCTCATTTACGCCGGCGTTGGCGTTGTCCACCACAGGAAAATGAGGCGTATCTAGCCCCCCATTTCCGGGGTAATCCCCCATTACCAGGCGTTAACCTGCCATTTCATATATACCCCAACGGTTCAATAAGTGATGAGCAACCCACGTGGTTGCACGAGGCACTGCGTTGACTTCACCATTGCAGTGGTTGTGAGTGTATCAAGGTTTAGGGATGAACCCCCACTTCACCGCTCGCTTCCTTTTCCACAGTGCCTCCTGATTCGGAGGCGAAAAAGATGAGAAAGAATATTGCCCTTGGAATTTTTGGCCTGCTGGTGGCCTTTGGCCTTGTATTGGGGGCTGGAGCCAACTTCAGGGACTACAACGCTGACAGGAGTGTCCACTGGGACATCGTCAGCGATGACAACGAGCTCATTGATCTGACGCCCATTCAGCCCTACGCGTACATAAACGACGGTGGCGTCCTCGTCGTTGATATAAGCCCGGACAACCCGAACTACCCAGGCTACGGCCAGGGTCTCAGCCCGAACTCGGAGTACAACTTCGATGAGGTCTTTAAGGTAAGCAACGACCTCTGGGAGAACAACATGAGCATCGTCGTCAGGATAACCAACGCCAACACCGCGATTCAGTTCTACGGTGCGGACAAGAACATCCACTACACCAAGACCGGCCAGGTTGTCTACGCCAGCGACATGGCGAAGAACGACGTCTGCTTTGTGGTCGGCCCAGGAGAGGCAGTCAAGGTTGGTATGGACTTCACCGTTGGTAACAACGCGATAAACACCACAGAGAGCAGCAACATACACATCCAGGCCTGGAGACTCGGCACCGAACCCGCCGAACTGGCCGGAAAGTGTGGGCAGTGAGGTGAAGAAAGATGAACAAACTATTCGGACTGGCTTTATTGATGATTGGAATGCTCCTGGCCGTTGGAGCCGGGGCCAACTTCAGGTATTACTCCGCCGAGAGGCAGGCGAGCTTTGACGTCGTCGCGGACGACAACGAGCTCATTGACCTGACGGCCCTCCAGCCCTACGTGACCTACGACGCCGGAAAACTCTACGTTGACATAACCCAGTACAACCTGAACAGGCCCGAAGGTGGCGGCAAGGGAATGAGCCCGAACACCACGTACGTCTTCGAGGAGATGTTCGAGGTAAGCAACGAGCTCTGGGAGAACAACCAGACCGACTACCCGATATGCGTTAAGATCAAGACCGAGCACGATGGTGTTACCATCTTCGCAGGGAACTACACCAACCCGATAGCCGGACCCGCCAGCAACATTCAGTTCACAGTCTACCACGGGAACCCGGTTCCGATCGGAATGATATTCGACAACACGAACTCAACCCTCGGGAGCTACCAGTTCCAGATGAGCATAGAAGCCCATAGCGGAGCCTGTGAGCAGTGATTTCTTTTCGGGGCCTTTGCCCCAACCCCTTTGAGGGGGAGTGCCCATGAAAAAACTAATCGAACTCATCCTTGCGATCATCATCCTGGTTTTCATTGTAGGCTCATTGGCAGGCTTCCTCCTCGATAGGCCCGTTTTTCTGTCGTACGCTTATTCTAAAAGCATGACCCCGACCATAGACAAGGGCGACCTCTTCATCATGAACCCCTTCGCCAGAAACTTCGACGTTGGGGACATCATCGTCTTCCACAGGCACGATGGCTGGACCGTTCACAGGATCTTCGCGGTCACCGATGAGGGTTTCGTAACCAAAGGGGACAACAACGTAGCCACCGATCAACAGAACGGGCTTTATCCCCCCGTCAAGAGATCGGACATAGCGGGGAAGGTCGTTGTTCTCTTCGGGAAACCCCTGGTCATCCGCGGTGGTGGAGCGTTTATCCAATCCGTCAGGGCAAAGTTGAGCAACGTCTACGCGATAGCGGTTCTCCTCCTTGTTGGGGCCTTCCTGACATTCTCCGGAGGTTCCAAGAGGAGAAAAAGGATTAAATATTATCGGGTGAGCGTTAGGACCCTTTACGCCGCCATCTCAGTGTTCATCATAGCGGGTTTCCTCTTCGTGACGGTTGCCTCGTGGGGAACGCTGGCCTTCACATACTCATCCACCCTCGCGGGTGGTCAGCGGGCCGGCTGGTACCTCCCCGGCTCGACGTTCGAGAAGAACCTGAGCGTTGAGAATCGGGCAGTTTACCCCTTCTACTACTTTGTAAGTGGAGGAAACGAGAGGGCAGAACTTCTGGGCCCCACTTTCCTCCGCCTTGATGGCGGTTCTAGCGCCAACGTTTCGGTTCACGTTACGGTTCCAACCGACACGAGGATTTACCGCGAGGAGTTTCAGGTGAGGTCGTATCCCGCCGTTCTACCAGCATCCCTCATCACGTTCCTGTATTCGTTCAACCCGTATCTGCCGCTCGTTGCCTACGCCCTCTTCCTGTCAGCGATCCTGTGGACCTTCTACGTCCTTTCAGGGGTTTCTGAAGGCGACATCATTAGAATCAGAAAACGGAGGGGGAGTATCCTCTCCAAGATACTCGGAGATGGTTAGCATGAGAAAACTTGTGATATTCACAGCCTTCCTGCTTGGACTGCTCCTCATCGTTGGTTCGAGCGGGAACTTTCGGGCTTACACGTCACAGAGGAGCGCAGAATTCAAGGTAGTCAATGGGAGCAATTCCTACGTCGCCTACCGCTGTCTTTCAGATCCGGTCCCCGTCAACGCGAGCTCCGGCGTCGAGTTCACCGCGATAACCGTTGAGAACCTGATGGACAAGCTGATAACCGTGCACGTCGTCGGTGACTACTCAAGCCTACCCGATGGGCTCAACGGGAGTGTTGACGGTTCCACTTATACACTCGAACCCGGGGAATCCATCTCAATTGGTGGAAGCTTCTCCACGGGCGATGAGGTTGCCAGCGGAACCTACGGTGTTCCACTTACGGTATACGCCCAGTGGGATGGGGGGAGTGCCGAACTGAGGGACTGCTCCATGTACGCTAAGGTTGAGCAGCCCACCTACGTTCTGAAGAAGGCCATAGTGGGGGGTGTCTACAACTACACGGTTGGGGAGTTGTACTCCATAACACTCCAGCTCAACTTCACAAACAACGGCCCGGACGGGGATTTCGTTATAAAGGACGTTATCCCTAACCCAGGATGGAGGGCAGTTTACCTGGTGGGTTTGCCCCAGCCAAGCTCCGGCAACGCCGACATGCTCATCGGTGTCGGTCACTGCGGCTGTGCCGGATGGGTAATAGTATGGCACGTTCACGTGGCCCACGGGGAGACCGTGACCCTCAACATCCCCATGGATGTGGTTTTCTTCTGCAACGGAAACTACGTCCTCAACTGTGGGGCACATTTGTACCGGTGTGGGACACATTCCAAGACGCACGTCGTCTCGAACCGCATCACCGTTCATGTAACTGGAGGTAGATGGCCATGAAGTTTTATGAAAAGATCGATAAGAAGAGGGCTATCCTTGTTGGGATTGCCATTTCAATTTCCCTTGCCGTTTTGTTCGGGGCCTACTCGGGTCTGGCCTACTCGCGAACCCCCATAACGACGAAGGCAACGTATTCCACACTGTACACGGAGGAGGGACACTTCAGACACACTGGGGTCTTCTCCAACGAGACCATCTACAGGAGCGGGATATCGCTTAAGTACTACCCCTCGAAGATAACCGAGGAACTGCTGGGAAACTACACGTTCAGGTTGTCTCCGCAGGCCACGGGCAGATACGAGGCGACACTTCACATCAACTACTACGTGTCGTCCGCCAGGAAGAAGGTGTATATACTCAACGAAACATCGTCCCTAGGCCAGGGGACGTTTTCGGGCTCGTTTACCGTACCGATAAAGTTCAACATGACCGCACTCGACGAGAGGCTCAAGGAGATACGGGACGGCACCGGACTCTACCGGGCCGAGAGAGAAGTTTACGTAACGGTCAAAGTGATAAGCAAAGATAAAGAGCCCTTTACTCAGGAAATTCGGCTAAACCGCGACGCCTCAGGAATGCTCTACTTCACAGGGTCCGATAAGGAGTACAAGAAGGTCGTCCGGAACGTCAGTACAACGACGAACTCACTCTCCTTCGCAGGCTCGGACGTCGGAGTTTCAACGGCCAGAACGGTCTTCCCTGCGATGGCGTTGCTCTTCGCAATTCCCCCAGCGGGCTTCATATACACCAAGAGGGAGAGGAAACCCGACAAACTCAAGGGCCTCAGAAAGTACATGGTTGAGGGGACGGCACCGTCAGCGAAGAGAAAAGTCGAACTGTCCTCGCCCAAGGACCTTGAAAGAGTTTTCGAACTTGTTGACCGACCCATAGTCCATTACCGTGACGGAGAGACCGACGTCTATGTCGTAACCGACGGTGGAACAGTTTACGAGTATCGGGCTTCCTAGCCCGACCAACAACTTTAAAAGACCTACCCGAAAGCCTAACCTAGAAGTTCTTCAAGAGGTAAGAGGTGGTTAGAGATGAACCCGTTCCACGACATAGAACCCGGACCGGAGGTTCCAGAAGTAGTAAACGCCGTTATAGAAATCCCCAAGGGGAGCAGGAACAAATACGAGCTTGACAAGAAACACGGTCTTATAAAACTCGACCGCGTTCTCTACAGCCCGTTCTTCTACCCGGTCGACTACGGAATCATCCCCCAGACCTACTACGACGATGGGGACCCCTTCGACATAATGGTCATCATGCGCGAGCCGGTCTATCCGCTCACCCTCATTGAGAGCAGGCCGATCGGTATAATGAAAATGAACGACAGCGGCGACAAGGACTGGAAGGTTCTCGCCGTCCCTGTTGACGACCCGTACTTCAAGGACTGGAAGGACATCGACGACGTTCCCAAGTCTTTCCTCGACGAAATCGCCCATTTCTTCAGGCGCTATAAGGAGCTCCAGGGCAAGACCACCGTCGTCGAGGGCTGGGGCAACGCCGAGGAGGCCAAGAAGGAGATCCTCCGCTCCATTGAGATGTACAGAGAGAAATTCGGAAAGAAGGAGTGAGCCTCCTTCAACTTTTTTCAGGAGGTAAAGGCATGTACAAACTCCTAACGGTTAAGGACATCGTCAGAATCCCCCCCAAGATGTTCACCATGGACCCAAAGGAAGCCGCAAAGACCGTGCTCCGCGAGACGTACGAGGGCATTTACGACAGGGATGAAGGCGTGGTGCTCTCCATCCTGGACGTCAGGGAGATAAGCCAGGGGCTCATAGTACCCGGCGACGGTGCGACGTACCACGATGCCATTTTTGATGTTCTAGTGTGGAAGCCCGAGATGCACGAGGTCGTTGAAGGGGAGGTCGTCGATGTGGCCCCCTACGGGGCTTTCATCAGGATCGGTCCCGTTGATGGCCTTGTTCACATCTCCCAGCTGATGGACGACTACGTCGTCTTCGACGAGAAGAACAAGCAGTTCGTCGGTAAGGAGACCAGGAGGACACTTCAGCTTGGTGACAAGGTTCGCGCAAGGATAATAGCGGTCAGCATAAAGAGCAAGGTTATACGGGAGAACAAGATAGGCCTCACCATGCGCCAGCCGGGACTCGGAAAGGAGGACTGGATAGAAAAGGAGAAGCGCAAGGAGGCCGAGACATGACCAAAGAGAGGGCATGCAGACACTGCCACTACATAACCACAGAGGACCGCTGTCCGGTCTGCGGCAGCAGGGACCTGAGCGAAGAGTGGTTCGACCTAGTGATAGTCTCCGATCCTGAAAACAGCAGAATCGCCCAGAAACTGGGCGTTACCGTGCCCGGAAAGTACGCCATAAGGGTTAGATGATGTACTTCAGACTAACCTCCGACCTGCGGAAACTCCTGAAGGAGCCCCTTGGCCGGCTTGAGAGGGGCAGAATCCCCGAACCGTACCTCCGGGCTAGGGGGGAACTTGAGAGGGCCGATTACCTGGTTACAGTGGGGGACGTTGTCACAGAGAACGTCCTTAAACTTGGGTTGAAACCTGCGGTGGCCATATACGACCACCGAACCCACAGGAGGGAGTACGACCCGGACATAACCGACAGTGCGGTTGTTATGACCGTTCAAAATCCCCCAGGGACGATAACGAAAGCTTTATTAAACGCGATTAGAAAGGGCTTCCTGCTCGCCAAGCGAGGAAGAAGAGTTTACATAAAGGTGAACGGTGAGGAGGACCTCGCGGCGATTCCCGCCGTGCTCTACGCCCCGGAAGGGTCGGTGGTGGTTTACGGACAGCCGAACGAGGGGGTAGTGCTTATAAAGGTAACACCCGAATGCAAGCTCAAGTGCGGAAAACTCATGTCGAAGATGGAGGTGGTTCAAGATGGAGATTAAGGTTACCGAGATTAAAGAGAACAAGCTCCTCGGAAGGAAGGAGATACACTTCGACGTCTTCCATGAGGGGGAGGCCACACCCTCCAGGAAGGACGTAAAGGGCAAGCTCGTCGCAATGCTCGACCTGAACCCCGAGACAACGGTCGTTCAGTACATCAGGTCCTTCTTCGGAAGCCACGTGAGCAGGGGATACGCAAAGGCCTACGAGAGCAGGGAAAGGATGATGAACGTCGAGCCGGAGTACATCCTCGTTAGGGACGGAATCCTTCAGAAGAGTGAGGAGTGAGGTGGTTTAAATGGCCAAGGGAAAGAAGAAAACCAGCCAGAAATGGAAGCTCTACGAGGTACAGGGTGGAAAGATAAAGAGGAAAAACCGCTTCTGCCCCCGCTGCGGTCCGGGTATCTTCATGGCGGACCACGGCGACCGCTGGGCATGCGGAAGGTGCGGCTACACCGAATGGAAGAAGAAGTGATTTCTTTTTCCCTCTCCTTAAAACCGCTTTTCCACTAACATCGGGGATGAGGGAAAGTGCCAACGTACTACGGCCTCAACCTCAAACTCCACCCTCAAGTCTACGAGCCTGCGGAGGACACTTTTCTGCTCGCGGAGAACCTGGCGGTTAGTGGGGGGGAAGTTGCCCTCGACGTCGGCACGGGCACGGGGTTGATAGCCCTCCTGATGGCGAGGAAAGCCAGCTTCGTCCTTGGTGTGGACATCAACCCCCTCGCAGTTGAACTCGCCAAAGAGAACGCCCGCCGCAACGGGACCGAAAACGTGGAATTCAGGATAAGCGACCTCTTTGAGAACGTCCGCGGAAAGTTCGACGTGGTAACGTTCAACGCCCCGTATCTGCCCGGTGAACCCGAGGAGCCGATAGACCTAGCCCTGGTTGGGGGGAAGAGCGGACGGGAAGTTCTCGATAGGTTCATCGAGGGAGTAATGGAGCACCTCAAACCCGGGGGAACCGTCCAAATAGTTCAGAGCTCAGTGACAGGGATAGATGAAACTCTGAAGAAACTAAGGGAAAAGGGGCTGAGTGGGGAGGTTGTGGCTAAGAAACACGTGTTCTTTGAAGACATAGTTCTGATAAACGGCCGCGCACCCGTCAGGCGAGACGATAACGTGGAACCTCAAACATGAGTTTAACCCGTGGGTGCCCCTCAGATTCAACGTCCTCCTCGAAGAAGTTGATGGGTATCTCCCTTGCTTTGATCTCGGGTTCAGGTTTTATTCTCTCAAACATGAATTGGAAGGGCATCTAACCCCTTTTAAACCTTTCGCAAATTGCCGAACTATTTTTCGACGATAAAATAATCAAGCCCCATTTCTGAGCCATCACATTTTTAAGAGAACCCGAGAAAGCCCACTCAGAGAGAGATTTAGGTGAGGCTAATGGCGATAACCTTTGCATCAAACCCCAACATGCCGGAGGAGATTGCCGGGCTCTTTAAGAAGCAGCACTACGCGCTCGTTGGCAGGCACAGCTCGGTCAAGCTCTGCCACTGGCTCAAGGAGAGTATAAAGCACGACCGATTCTGCTACAAGCAGAAGTTCTACGGCATAGCGAGCCACCGCTGCCTCCAGATGACCCCCGTGACGGCTTGGTGTACCCACAACTGCATATTCTGCTGGCGCCCGATGGAGGGCTTCCTGGGAACTGAACTTCCGCAGCCCTGGGACGACCCGGCTTTCATAGTCGAGGAGAGCATAAAGGCCCAGAGAAAGCTCCTCGTGGGTTACAAGGGCATGCCCGGCATCAACATGAAGAAGTTCGAGGAGGCGTGGAACCCGAAGCACGCCGCAATCAGTTTGTCGGGAGAGCCGATGCTCTACCCCTACATGGGCGACCTGGTTGAGGAGTTCCACAAGCGCGGCTTCACCACCTTCATAGTCACCAACGGCACAGTCCCGGAGAGACTCGAGGAGATGAAGAGAGAGGACAAGCTTCCAACCCAGCTCTACGTCTCGCTCACCGCCCCGGACATCGAGACCTACAACCGCGTCAACGTTCCGATGATTCCCGACGGCTGGGACAGGATAAAGACCTTCCTCACCATGATGGACGGCCTGGAGACGAGAACCGTAGTGCGGCTAACGCTCGTAAAGGGCGAGAACATGCACAACCCGGAGGGCTACGCGAGG
>JAMONK010000141.1 GCA_027065835.1 Thermococcus sp.
ACAAAGGATCCCAAAACCTTTTTATGAAGTGGTCTTACTCCAGTTTCAGGTGGTGAGTGATGGGAGAGAAGCCCGATAAGTACGAGGTCCTGCAGGATTTGATGAGGAGAAGAGGTTTCGCCTGGGGCAGCTTTGAGATTTACGGTGGTTCACGCGGATTCTATGACTACGGCCCGCTCGGTGCGGCAATAAAACGTAAAATCGAGCGGAAGATCCGTAGGGCCTTCCAGAGGGAGGGCTTCTTCGAGCTGGAAACACCGGATATAACCCCCGAGAGGGTCTTCATAGCGAGCGGTCACGTTGAAAAGTTCGTTGACCCTCTGGTTGAGTGCAAGAAGTGCGGTGCCCGCTTCAGGGCGGACCACATAGTGGAGGAGGCCCTGGGAATAGACACGGAGGGTATGAGCGCCGAGCACCTAACTGAACTCATCCGCGAGCACGAAGTCCGCTGTCCAGAGTGCGGCGGTGAGCTCGGCGAGGTATGGTACTTCAACCTCATGTTCGAGACCAAAATCGGCCCCTACGGCGACCAGAAGGGTTACCTGCGGCCCGAGACCGCCCAGGGTATCTTCGTGAACTTCAAAAGGCTGAACGCTTTCGCCAGGAACAAGCTCCCCTTCGGCGTTTTCCAGATCGGAAAGGCGTACCGCAACGAGATTTCGCCGAGGCAGGGGATGCTCCGCCTGAGGGAGTTCACACAGGCTGAGGCGGAGATATTCTTCAACCCGAAGGAGACCGAGCATCCGCACTTCGACGAGGTCAAGGACGAGGTTCTGCGCCTCTACCCGATAGAGCATCAGCTCAAGAACCTTGGAACCATCGAGGTGACGGCGGAGGAGGCCGTAAAGCGGGGCTACATCATGAACACCTTCTTCGCCTACTACATGGTCATGGTCAAGAGGGTTCTCCTCGATATCGGCATTCCGGAGGATAAGATACGCTTCCGCCAGCAGCTGCCGGAGGAGAGGGCGCATTACTCCCGCGACACCTGGGACGCGGAGATACACAGCGAACGCTTCGGCTGGGTCGAGTGCGTTGGTGTGGCCAACCGTGGCGACTACGACCTGAGCAAGCACATGAAGATGAGCGGGGTGGATTTAACCGTCCTCATCCACTACGACGAGCCCAGGATAGTCAAGAACCTAAAAGTGAGCCTCAACATGAAGCGCGTCGGGCCTAAGCTGAAGAAGGACGCCAAGAGAATAAACGAGCTCATCCAGGGCTGGGACGGGGAGAAGAAACGCGGGCTCGTGGAACTCTTGGAGAGGACAGGAAAAGTCACCATTGAAGGTTATGAGCTCGAAAAGGACGACTTCATAATCAAGGAAACGGAGGAGAAGGTAACGGGCGAGAAGATAGTGCCCCACGTCCTTGAGCCGAGCTTTGGAATAGACAGGCCGTTCTACCTGCTCCTTGAGAACAGCCTCGTCATAGAGGAGGACAGGACGTACCTCAAGATCAAGAAGGACATGGCGCCGATTGAGGTCGCGGTCCTGCCCCTCGTTGCTAAAGAACCGCTCAAAGGTACGGCCTATGATATCACAAGAACCCTCCAGAAGGCCGGCTTCATAGCGGTCTACGACGAGAAGGACACCGTCGGCAGGCGCTACATGCGCTACGACGAGATAGGAACGCCCTACTGCGTGACCGTGGACAACCAGACGCCCGAGGACAACACCGTTACGATCCGCGACCGTGACACGAGGGGGCAGGTGAGGGTGAAGATCGAAGAGCTGCCCGAGAAGCTCAGGGAGCTTATTTTCGGGGAGTAATCTCCCATCCAACTATTTTCGGTGTTCCTGATGAAAATCCACCTCATCTATCGGCGGATTCCCAACCGGGTTCTTGAGCGGGACGACGAGGTTATAGCGGACTTGGGCGACGTAATCATCGCAAAATCTCACTTCAAGGGCATGCTCGCCCCCCTCAGGGTGAACGGCGTTGAGGTCATCAAAAACGGCTACCGCATGCTCTACTTCGCCTTCGTCGGGGAGAACTACGACGTCCTGAAGGTCTACGACGGGGAAGGCAACTTTCGGGGGCTT
>JAMONK010000142.1 GCA_027065835.1 Thermococcus sp.
CTTGAGGTCCTTACCTTCAGTTCCCCATTCTTCCAGAGGTCCAGGAGGACCTTGGCTATCCTCTCACCGGCCTTCCCATCGCCAAAGGGATTGGGTGCAGTTGCCATCATCCTGTAGAACCCCTCGTCGGCGAGCAATCTGTCCACATAATGAAGGACCCTGTCCAACTCAAGCCCAACGAGGACGTTTCCACCGGCTTTCACAGTTTCTGGCCTCTCGGTGTTGTAGCGGAGCGTCAAACATGGCACGTTTAGGATTATGGCCTCTTCCTGAATCCCTCCAGAATCCGTCATGATGAGCCTCGCGTTCCGCTCCAGCCTCAGGAAGTCAAGATAACCGAGGGGTTTCGTTATCATCAGGTTTTCAATAGCTTCAACGCGTCCCATGAGGCCGAATTCTCTGAGTTTACCCCTTGTACGTGGGTGCATTGGATAAACCGCCTTGATGGGGAGGTTCTCCAGTATCTCGACCAGCTTCTCAAGGTTTTCCCGTCTGTCGGTGTTCTCGGCGCGGTGGGCGGTTACGAGGATGTACCCCCTCGGTTTCAGGTCAAGACGTTCGAGGACGTTGCTCTTTTTCTCCGCCAGTTCCGAGTTCTGAAGGACGGCATCCACAACCGTGTTCCCGACGACGTAAACGTTTTCCATTATCCCTTCGCGTTCAAGGTTTTCTCTGGCCTCCTCCGTTGGGGCGAAGAGGACTTCACTCGCGTGATCCGCCAGAATCCTGTTTATTTCCTCCGGCATCGTCCTGTCGAAGCTCCTGAGTCCCGCCTCAACGTGAGCAACGGGTATTCCCAACTTAACGCTTGCGAGTGCACCCGCGAGGACGGTGTTTGTATCGCCCTGAACCAGGGTTACGTCCGGTTTCTCGTTCATCAAGACCCGCTCTATCTCCATCATCGCCCTTCCGGTTTGTTCGGCCTGGGTTCCAGAGCCAACTTCCAGGTGGTGGTCTATGCCGTCCAGCCCGAGTTCTTCGAGGAACACCCTGCTCATCTCGTAGTCGTAGTGCTGGCCGGTGTGTATTAGAAGGGATTCAACCCCCAGTTCATCAAAAGCCCTTACAACCGGGGCCAGCTTTATTATCTCGGGTCGGGTGCCGAAGACGAAGGCGGGCCTCAATACCTCCCCCTCCCGACGCCCTTGAATAGGAAGCCCCTGGGCGGTTTTTCGACGACGTGCCTCCCGTCCACGAGGATCCTGTTCCTCATCAAGCTTCCGAGCCTCTCCCAGTCAAGTTCGCGGAAAGCCGTATGATCCGTGGCTATGACTGCGGCGTCAGAGCCCTCCAAGGCGTCTTCAACGCTTCCGTGCGTTCCTCCAACGAAGGGATCGTAGGTTCTGACCTCGGCGACGTCTTCCTTGATACCCTCAACGAAGGCAAGTGCCGGGGAGTTCCTTGTATCGTCACTGTCGCCCTTGTAGGCTATCCCGAGGACGGCTACCTTCGCCTCTTCCGGTGGAATGTTGAGCGTTTTCAGGGCTTCGAAAAGAAGATCCTTCGTGAAGAGGGGCATCGAATCGTTTATCTCCCTTGCGAGCTTTATCAGACCGAAATCTTCCTTGGCCGGCCAGACCAGGAGGTGCGGATCCTTTGGAAGACAGTGGCCGCCGACGCCTATTCCCGGGGTGTGGATCCTGACCCGGGGGTGTGTGTTGGCAAGTTCTATGGCCTCAAAGACGTCTATTCCATACTGGTGTGCAAGAAAGGCGAACTCGTTGGCCAGCGCTATGTTAACGTCCCTGAACGTGTTCTCCATCAGCTTTACAACCTCGCTAACGGTTGAACTGGTTTTAAATGTCTGGCCCTTAACGAAGGAGCGGTAGAGCAGTTCCGCCAGCTCGGCACTCTCTGGGGTCACGCCACCGAAAATGCGTGAGTTGTACACCAGTTCCTTGAAGATCCTGCCGGGCATGACCCTCTCCGGGGCGTGGACCATGTAAAAATCCTCACCGCGTTTGAGTCCGGTGAGCTCCTCGATGAGCCCCGCCATCTTGAGGGTCGTAAGAGGGGGGACCGTGCTCTCTATTATT
>JAMONK010000143.1 GCA_027065835.1 Thermococcus sp.
GAAAATTGCTATCTGGGCTAAGGATGAAGAAATAAGAAAAATGACAGAGATTTTGAAGAGAATGGGAGCATGATAGTGAAGAAATGGTTGGAGCCTCAGGCGTGTCAATATCTCTTTTTTCACATTTACTGCTGCTTGATATTTTTTGATATGAGTGCAAGTTAGTGGGTGTGGAACTTAGAACTTTTTTTGCTTTTTAGTCCCTGATGTGTTCATAATAATAAACGTTTTACTCCCAGCAACTCCTTAATCCTCCCCAAAACCGACCTCTCCTCCTCAACCTCCTCGACGAAAACCCCCTCTATCTCACCGAGGCGCTCCTCGAAGGCCGGCAGGAGAAGGCCGACTAGCTCAAGTGGTTCGAGGCAGGGGCAGTCAACGGAGTAGTCGAGCGGTTCTCCGTCAGGAAACTCCGCCCTGAGCGTTACGCTCCCTTTCTCCTTCCGAACCTCAAAACGGGCAACGCCTCTCTTTCCGACGACCTTTCCCCTGACGAGCATCGAAGGTAGTGCGAACGGAGGATTTAAAGGCCTTTTTTGAACCCGAAGTTAAAAACAAAGGGTTAAAGCTCCTTCTCAAGGATGAAGGCCCTCTCACGATATCCCATTCTCCTGTACCAGTTTAGGGCGGGGTTATTAAGTTCGACGCGGAGAGAAATTCGTTTAGCTCCATTATCTCGCGCCCACTCCTCGGCCATCTCAAGCAGGGCGGAACCTATGCCGAGGCCGCGAGCCTTCGTCTCGATGTCGAGGATGTAAGCGGTAAGTACGAAATCAACGGTGTCCTCCATGATGCAGACCCAGACGTGGCCGAGGTACCTCCCATAGGGATCCACTGCGGCGAAAAACTTGTGCTCACCGTGGGCTAAAAGACGGTTCACCACACGGGAATAGGCCGAGACGTATTCCTCCTCACCCAGCTCCGCCCTCGAAAAGCCCCGGCTGACCTCCATGTCGTACTCGAAGATGTCGTCAAGGTAGGGCTCGCCATCGACGACCCTAAAGTCCTTCGCGGTTTCTTCAATCGGCGGGAGCTTAAGTTTTGGCTTCCTTCCCCGGAACACCCTTAATCGCCTCCTCGCGCGTTACCCGTACCCACTTATCCCCTTTGAGGTGGGCGTAACCCCTCGTGTAGGCCTCAAAAATCGAGTAGAGCCCTTCCCTGAACTCCACCGGGATCGAGTCAAAGCGGGAGCTCTTGCCGTCGAAGTGCACCATCTCCACGTGCCAGTGCGGTTTTCCTTCGAGCGGGAAGTTCGGAAGGCTGCGCTTTATGAGGTAGAGCGAGTGCTCGAGCTCGTCGCGGTCAAGGCGTACGAGACCGTTTCTGAGCCGCTCGGGGAGGGTGACTATTTGTTTGTCCCTGTATTTAATCAGCCGCGGGTTTATCCCGTTGGCCAGCAGGAAGGTGAGGATTCCGTTGCACTTGAAGCAGGTCCCGCAGGGAACGTAGTCGTCACCTTTCTTATGGACCGAGTGGCAGCTCCTCTGGAGGGCGAAGAGGTGGGGATAGCGGTTGTGGAGAATCCTTTCGACTATAAGGCCGGTCAGGGGTCTGACCGCCGACCACTGACGTATTCCAAGGCCCCTCTCGACGAACCAGCGCGTCATGTAGAGCTCGAAGTCCTGACTCTGATCGTACGTGGCGTTGTAGTGCTCAATCCCACGGAACGGCTCATAAGAACGAGGGTCGTCGTACTCGTTGCCGAAGAGTAGATTTCCAATGGAGTACCTGTAAATCAGGGGCAGGAAGGCGAAGGCGTAGCCCTCGAAGAAGAAGAGTCGTATTGGATAGACCTCAGCCTTTCTCTTTCCCACACCATGCAGGATCCTCATGTTCCGCTCTATGAAGGTGTAGAGCCTGTCGGCGTTGCCCCAGACCCTCCTCGCCTTCGGCTCGTTCTCCTCGAACCAGCGGTAGGCGGGAATCGCCACGTGCCAGTGGGAACCGGACTCGTTGTAGAAGAATGGATAGACCTCACAGCCGAGCTCCTTCATCAAGCCGTAGGTCAGGAGGCTCTCCTTCCCGCCGCTGAGCATGACGGCGCACTTTGAGTAATCGGGCTCGAAGTCTATCTCCTCCTCTTCTACTCCCTCAGGGACGATCTCCGCCATTGGCTCGGCCATCTCGGGCCTTACCTCACTCGGCACGAACTCCGGCCTTAGGAACTCGCTCGGACTCGCAATTCTGTTCACGAAGATGTCCCTCGCCGTTATGTGCATCATGTCCTCGAAGAACCTCAAGTCCCGGGGGTCGAGGGTGAACTCGAACCTGATTTCGGGGGTGAAGAGACCGTAGTTTATAGCAGGGATAATGCTCATGAGCTTGGCAAAGGCTTCCACCCTCGAAATCCTCTCGCGGTAGGAGTGAATCAATTCATAGCTCCTCTCCTCGCCATCAACGCCAAGGACATAGCGCGCCCTAACGCGTCTTGCCGAGATTTTAGGGCGCTCGATTGCAATGTAATCAAAGCACTTCAGCTCTGGCAGGCTCATCTTTTGCCACCCCACCATTGGACAACCCGTTTATCAGCCTCGCGATGTCGTCAACCCCCTGGAGGAAGGGGACGCGCGTCATAATACCGGTCTCGGCCTCTATCTTCCTCGCCCATTCAAGTGCCTCCCCATCCGTCAGACCAGAGGAGTTAATCGTTATCGCCACTGGCTTCTTCCCGCTGAGGAGCTCTACGAGCTGGATGTACGTTTCGAGAGGTGGAATACTGAATTCCGGGAAGTCATCGTAGGTTTTTCTAGCTGGAGCGTGCTGGAGGACTATGAAGTCGGGCCTCGCCGCGGCAATCAGGTCGAAGCCGCCGGGAAATGCAGGATGGAGGAGCGAGCCCTCGCCGTGGGTGACGATTACGTCGGGCCTCTCCTCCATCCATGCGCGGTAGAAGACGTCCTCTATCGCCCCGGGCACGAAGTCATCTATTATCGAGTCCGTAACTATCGCGTACCTGAAGCCCTGCATCCAGCCGGTCTGTCCCATCGCTATGAACTCGCTCCTCAGACCGAGCTCTTTGAAGGCCTCGTGGAGCATTATCGCGACGGTCCTCTTCCCTATCGCAGCGTCCGTCCCGAGGACGGCGACTTTTATCGCCTTGACCTCGGCTATCTTTCCGGTGAAGGGAATCCTCATCTCGTAGAAAATCTTTCTCACGTCGATTATCTCCACGCCGTAGCGCCTCGCGAGGTGTTTAAAGTATGGGTCGTCGCTCAGGAACTCGTGGAGGCCGTTCACAACGCCGAGGCCGTTCTTTATGGCGTCTTCAACGATTTTCCTGTAGTTCTCTGGCAGTTTTCCGCCGGGGGTTGCGACGCCTATGATGAGCCACTTCGCGTTCGGGTTCTCGTGGAGCGCCTCCTCCAGAGAGGCGTATATCGGGATTCCGCGCCTTACTCCGTCGAGGACCTCACCGGCGTCCTTCCCCGCAAGCGTCGAGTCTATCAGGCCAGCTACGTCATACCTTCTGGAGTACCGCACGAGTCCGTGCGCCGTTTTTCCATCCGTTGTAAGATAACGCCCCTCCGTAAGCACCAGTGCTTTCTCCACCGTGGACACCTCCCGTTAACACCAACACGAAGTTTCCCTTCCGGAATCCAAACTTCCGAACGAACTTGACCAGACCCGCGAGTGTCAGGGCCGAAGCCGGGAGAACCAAAAGGCCCGTCGTAATACGAAGCAGCTCAGCGCATCTCGCGGCCGTATCATCGGCAAAGCCAAAGACGTAGCCGTTGGACTCCATTACCGCCTTTATCGCCTCGTTTAGGTCAAAGGATACCTCCGAGACCAGAGGCTCGTTGAACTGACTTTCGGCTACCTCCCCACTGGGATCCCCGTAGAAAGTCCTCAGGATCTGGTTGCCAAAGGATGTCGTGACGCCGACCATCCGAGGGCTCGCCCTTCCCCTGAAGCCGTGCCATATCCCTGCAAGGGTCGTACCGTTGCCGATGGGGACGAAGACCGCGTCAGGCCTCACTTCAAGCAGTATCTCTCTCGCTATCGAAGAGTATCCCGCGTAGTCCACCTCAGGATGGCTTCCTGGATTTGCGTCGTAGATACCGCTGGCGAGGGCAAAGCGCCTGCTCTCCGTGACGGTTTCCTCGTAAGTTCCCGACCAGGGAATCACCTCGGCACCTAGGGCCTTCATCTCACCGGCCCGTTCGAGGGTGTAGCCGGCCGGAACAAAAACGAAAGCTTTCAATCCGTAGAGCCTCGCGTAGTACGCAATCGAAACGCCGTAGTTCCCGCAGGTGCCCACGGTGATGGCAGAATAGCCTTCGTTGAGGGCTTTCTCCACGTGGGCTCTGGCGATCCTGTCCTTGTGGGTGCCGGTGGGGTTCCTTCCTTCGTAATCCACGTAGATCCTCTCGATCCCCAGGGCCTCCTCTAGTAGGGAAACCCTTATGAGGGGACCGTCGTCATCTTCGGAGCTCTTTTCGGCCTCCATTTCGGCCACCATATTGCTCGTTTTCACCCAAACACGACTATAAGCCATCTTTATCTTATGTTGCCCTTGGTGTTCCCCTCATTTTTTGAGGGAAGTCAAGTGGAGTTCCTCAACGGTATATAAACCTTTCTCCCAGGTGAGGGTGTTACCCCCGCCTAACATTTATCTCAAAGCCTAAAATCTTTAGAAAACCTAGTTATAGCCGCTGATCCTGCCAGAAAAGTTTTTAAACCCATTATACTCTGAATAAACGCCCCTCAAACGGGGAGGTGGTCGGTATGTACTACCCACCCAAGAAGAAGGTCCAGCCGAAATTTGAAGAGGAAGAGGAGGAGTTCGACCCCCTCGATGAGGTTGAGGAAGCCTACGAAGACATAGACGAAGAAGAATGGGAAGACGAGGAGTGGGACGAGGACGACTACGACGATTGGGACGACGAGGAATGAACACCCACTCCCTTCTTCCTTTTGTCCCGCTTCAGGTTTTTGAAGAGTTCCTAGGTGCATCCATTGAGATGATTCTTTTCTGACAGAGCGTGTACGGGAGTGGAGGAAGGTTATTAAACCCATCGATTCCTCTTCCTTGGGTGGGATCGTGGTACCAACGGCTAAAAGGCCCGTGAAGCGCAAGCGCACCGTCCTCAAAGGGCTTGAAAAAGGAAGACAGATGCATCACAGACCGGATCCCGGTAGATGGTTCTACTCGTTCATCCCGTTCAAGATCTCAACGGGTGGGGCCGCACCGTTAATCCCCCTGCTGACGATGGACGTCGGCGGCGGTCCGGCGGAGGTTGGGGTTGTGAACGCGATAGGCAGCACCGCCTCGATGCTCGGCGGCCTCTTCTGGGGAAAGTTAAGCGACAGGCTCAACAGGAGGAAGATCTTCCTTGTAGCAGGTTTTCTTGGAACGGCGCTGTCAACGCTTCTATTTTCCATTGCAAAGAGCGTTCACCAAATAATGATGATCAACGCGCTTTACACGTTCTTCATAGCCGCCACCATCCCGGTCCCGATCCTCATCATAACCAAGGCATTCCGCCTCGAGGATTGGGACTACGCGATAGGGAGGTTCAACGAGATCGGCGGCTGGGCATGGGTTGCCGGGATGGTGGTTGGCCTGCTTCTCGCCCAGTTTCTGGGCCTGAGGGGAATCTTCATCGCGCTCGGGATGGTTGGGCTCCTATCCGTTCCGTGGGGTGTTCGGACCATCAGGGAGGTCCCCCTTCACCTGCGTAGGGAAACGCTGGGTGTCTACGCTGGCTACGTGATCGAGAAGTTCAGATACATCCCCAACGTTATCACGCACCTCCCAAGGATCTCCACTAGAGGATTTGGAAAGCTCTACGGCTCCTCCCTGCTCTTCTGGATCGGCGCGATGCTGTACTTCACCCAGTTTCCAGTTCTCCTGCGGGAGAGGGGATTCAGCCCCTCGGTGCTTTACCTGATGGGTATAGGCAACTCGGCGGTCTCTGCTTTCATGTACATGCGGGTCGGAAGACGGCTGGGGCGTGAAGGAGGGTACCATGCTCTTATACAGGGGCTGCTCCTGCGTGCAGGCGCCTTCGCACTCATCGTACTCGCGATGCACTTAAACGGACCTCAGTTCCTCGTTCTCTCATTCGTATCGTACTTCATGGCGGGCTACACTTGGGCCTTCATCGGAATATCGACCACCTCGATAATCTCACGCGGGGCAAGCGCCAGGGACCGCGGAGCCCTCATAGGGGCGTACAACATGATCAGCTCCATCGGAGCCATAGCGGGGAACTTCATCAGCGGCTTCATCACGGAGAGCTTCGGGTTTACCTCCGATTTTGGCCTGGCATCCCTTCTGATATTGCTATCCGTTGTTCCCCTCATCGGCGGGAAGGTTAAAAGTTCCGGGACCACATTGTAACTGGTGATGGACATGTTCCGGTTGAAAACTAGGATTGTAGGTGGGGAGGGAAGCCTGAAGGCCCTATCTGGGGAAGTCCGAGGCTACGAGCGCGTTCTTATCCTGGCCTCCCGTTCGATGAAGAGGCACGGCTTCCTGAGCGAGGCCGAGGACTACGTGAAGGAGGCCGGTGCGGAGGTCTTCTCGATAGCGGGTCTTCCGGCGGAGCCAAGCGTCGAGGTGGTAGAGGAGTTCCTGCCCAAGGTGAGGGAGTTCGAGCCCGACCTTCTGGTTGCTCTTGGTGGGGGAAGCGTCATCGATACGACCAAGGCTTTGAAGGTCTTCTACGATGCCCCCGAGCTGAACTTCGAGGAGATAGCATTCATAGACAGGTTTTCGAAGCCCAAGCCGGTTCCGAAGCTGAGGACGAAGCTAATAGCGATACCCTCGACGAGCGGAGCGGGAAGCGAGGTTTCGGGGGCGAGCGTGCTGAAGAAGGGCGGAGTCAAATACAACATAGTCACCCCCGAGATAGCGCCCGATGTGGCCATACTCGACCCCCGGCTGCCGAGGACGATGCCAGCCGAGGTGGCCCGGAACTCTGGTCTTGACGTCCTCGTTCACGGGATAGAGGCCTACACAACCAAGGTCGCCAACCCCTTCAGCGACGCCATGGCGATTAAGGCGATAAAGACCGTTTACCGGTGGCTTCCGCTGTCGGTTAGAGGCGATGAGGATGCTAGGGAGAGGGTTCACTACGCGGCGACGATGGCGGGGATAGCCTTCCTCAACGCGCGCCTCGGCCTATGCCACGCGATGAGCCACAAAGCGGCATGGATTGGTCCGCATGGGCTCCTCAACGCGATATTCCTGCCCTACGTGATGGAGTTCAACGCCGAGAGGAGCGACTACGCGAGGAAGCGCTACGCTGAGATAGCGGGGGAGCTTGGCTTCCAAACGGCGAAGGACCTCATTGAGGTCGTGAGGGAGCTCAACGAGATGCTCGGCGTTCCAAAACTGGGCGAGCTGGTCGACGAGGAGACCTTCGTCGAGAGGGTAGAGGATATGGGCGAAAAGGCATACAGGGATGGATTGGTCGCGTTCAATCCCGTTGAGGCCAGGCCAGAAGAGATCAGGACGCTCTACCTCCGGATTTATAGAGGGGAATAGGGAAAAGGAAAATCCCTCAGGAAACGTTGACCTCCCTCTCCCCTCCGTTCTCGACCTCCCGGATTTTTCCTCCCTTCATGACCTCGACTATGGCCAGGCTAAGCAGGGCCAGGAAGAGGTAGATCCCGGCGGAGGTCCCAAAGAGCACCTCGTATGCCTTTGAGGTCGGGATCTTTATGTGGACCCATGGGGGTGCTCCGAGTGGGTGAAATAGGGTGTAGTACGTGCTCATGACGGTTCCCGCTATGGCCGGTCCCCATGTCGAGCCAAAGTTTCTGAACAGGCTGTTCGCTCCAGTAGCTACTCCCATGACCCTCGGTGGAACCGAGAAGACCAGCACGTTGATCAGCGAGATGTTCATGAGCGTTATGCCCGTGCCCACTAGAGTTATCGTCGCCACGAACTGCCACAGGGAGAGTGTCGTTGCGTACTTCGCTAGGAAGGCCAGCCCTCCGCTCGCGATCAGTGCACCTGTTATCGCAAGGGGTTTTGCTCCCGTTTTCGGCATTACCTTGCCCGCTACTGGTGCAACGATGAGCATAACGCCCGCCATTGGGGTCATGAGCAGACCACTCTGAAGTATGGTCTTACCGAAACCGAAGGGGGGCTTCATCTGGAAGATGTAGGTGTTCGCCTGGCTCATCATGGATATACCGAAGGCCGCGAACATTATTCCGATGTTGACGATTGCAGGGTTCCTGGATGAGATTATATCCAACGGGATGAGCGGGTTCTCGGCCTTCCGCTCCCAGAGGACCAGGAGGAGGGCACCGATTATTGCAACCCCAAAGAGAACGAGGGTCTCCTTTGCAGTCCAGCCAACGTTGGGGGCGCGGGTAACCCCCACTAGGGCCGGAACAACCGCGACCGTTAGGAACAGGGTTCCCAGCCAGTCAATCTTTCCGGGATTGACGTAGCGGCTCTCCCTGAGAACCTTCCAGGCGAGGAGAAACATCAGTACGGCAAATGGAGCCGCCGAGTGGTACGTCCACCTCCACCCGTAGTTCTGCGTGACCCATGCACCGAGCGGCAGGGCTATGACCATCCCCACGCCGAACATCGCACTTATCATGCCCTGAACCTGCGGCACCATCTCGGGCGGGAACTCCTCACGGACGAGGGAAAAAGCCAGCGGGAAGATTGCCATTCCAAAGCCCTGTATCGCCCGCGTAACCAGGAGCCACTGAAAGCTCGGGGCGAAGCCGTTCAGAACGACGCCAAGTGTATAGAAGCCGAGGGCAACGAGGAACATCTTCTTCTTGCCGTACATGTCGCCAAGCTTGCCGAAGAGGGCCACACTGACGGTTCCAATGAGGAGGTACATCGTGAGAACCCAGCTGACGTCGTTGGGGTTGATGGCGAATTCTTTCTGTATCGTCGGTAAAGCGGGCGTTAGCATTGCCTCCGTGTACATAACCAGTAAGGGCAGTATGACCACCACCATCATGGCCCTCTTGGCGTAGGCCATGTCATAGGCCCCGTTCTCAGTGTTCACCTGCATCTTTGTATCACCAATGTATCGGGCGATAGGTTTGTTTATAAAGTTAGCGGTGGTGGGACTTATAAAGGGCTCCGATGGAGTAACATCATGCATCCCCTCCTGAGAAAGGCCATCAGGGAGCGCTTCGGAAGGCTCAACGAGGTTCAGATGGGGGCATTCCGCGAGGTTAGTTCGGGGAAGAGCGTTCTGATCCTCGCCCCCACCGGCTCGGGGAAAACCGAAGCGGCCGTTCTCCCCGTCTTCAACGAAATCCTTGAGGATGGACTTAAACCTATTTCCGCACTCTACATCGCACCTCTCAAGGCCCTCAACAGGGACCTGCTTGAGAGACTCGAATGGTGGGGTCAGAAGCTCGGAATAACCGTTGAGGTCAGGCACGGCGACACCTCGGCATACAGGAAGGCGAAGCAGACGAAGAATCCTCCGGGGATGCTCATCATAACCCCCGAAACCCTCGGCGTGATTCTGACGGTTAAGTCTCTTAGAAAGCACCTTGAGAACGTGAGGTTCGTCATCGTCGATGAGATAGCCGAGCTGGTGGACAACAAGCGCGGTGCGCAGCTCCTCCTCGGCCTTGAGCGCTTGGCCGAGATAGTGGACTTCAGGAGAATAGGCATGACGGCGACGGTGGGCAACGAGGAGGAGGTGAGGGAGTGGCTGAAGGCGGACGTCATAGTGAAGCCGAGCTGGAGGAAGAACTACCGCTTCCACGTCCTCTATCCAAAGCCCGGCGAGAGGGACATGGAACTCGCCAGGAAGCTGAGCC
>JAMONK010000144.1 GCA_027065835.1 Thermococcus sp.
GTTCAGGTAGACGACCCCTCCCTCCACCTCGGCGTCGAATTCAATCCTGCTCACGGAGAGCCCTTTGATCCTCTTCGCCTCCTTGAGGATGTCCTCGGCGTAGATCTGAAACGCCTTCTCAGGGAGTCCCTCCCCTTTGAAGTTAACCACAACCTCGGGTTTCCCCTGGGCGGCCGGCTTCGGTGCCGAGGGCCTGGGTTTTTCGGTGGGTGCTTCTTCCACTTTTTCGGCCTTTTCAGCTTTTTCTACCTTTTTGGGGGCTTCTTTGGGGTGCTCTTCAACCTTCTTTTCTTCCATCGGAGGAGTGGGCGATTTAGCCGGCGGCTTGGGCCCTTCCCGGACTTCGGCCTTGAAAATGCTGTCTATCGCGATTTTAGGAGTCTGAGCGTAGATATCAACGTTATCGGCGATTGAGAGCTTAAGCTCTATCTCATCTAGGGCATAGACATCGACCACCATTGGCCTGCCAGCAAACGATCTAAGCACGCTGAGGGCTTCCTCACCGGTTAAGGTTTTCTTTTCGTCCACCAGGAGGCACTCCACCGCGAGGAGCTTTGTCTTGTCGAACAGAATTGTCACGTAATATTTCCCGCTTTTATCCTTGGCGAATATTTTGAGGAAAGTACCGCTGGCCTCGGCAAGGGCCTCACGTACGAGATCCTCCAATTCCCCCGCAGAGGTTACCAGTACGTTCTCTTTTAGGGGACTCTTATTTGGCAGCTCCATTTCCACCACCATTAGCTATATATATCCCTAGTTATTCTAAAGAATCCAGGGCGATCTATCGTATTAGTATATCAACGCTTGTATTTAAACATTATTGTGCATAAAGGTGAGCGTCATGAAAGTGCTGGTACTCGGAGGAGGGGCCTTGGGCCGTTCGGTTGCTGAGTCGCTGAAGGGGGAATTCGACGTAACCATCATCGAAAAGGATGAAGTGCGGGCAAAAGCGCTTGAGGAAGGCGGCTTTCGTGTTGTTCCGGGTGACTTTTCTTACACGGCCACGCTTCTCAAAGCCGGGGTTGATAAGGCCGACCTCGCTATAATAACGACCCAGAACCCTGATACCATCAAAAGAACCGTCTACGTTATTAAAACCAACAACAAGGAGATTCCGGTGATCACGGTTCTTCCGGATGGTATGGGCATTGATGAGCTGATAAAACAGACGAACGATGAGTTTGAGGCCGAGGTAACTGTTGAACATGCGATCTCCCCACTTGGAGCCCTGAAAGACGCGCTCGTTAGGATCGTGGAGATGATAGGTGAGCAGAAGAACGCGAACATACTGGTCAAGAAGCTCAAGGAGCTGAAAGATTCAAGCGATTCCCTTTTGATAGTCATGCACGACAACCCCGACCCGGACTCGATATCCAGCGCGACCGCCCTCAGCGTGATCGCCCAGACCCTAGGGTTCAAGACCCAGATCGTCTACGGCGGTGACATCACCCACCACGAGAACAGGGCCTTCGTAAACCTTCTGGGGGCCGACCTCAGAAAGCTCTCCCGGGGAAGCTACGAGCTGAAACGCTACCCGTTCATAGCGGTGGTCGACTGTCAGCCCAACGGGAACCTGACCCTCCTGGAGGGGGAGGACTACAAGAAGATAAAGATAGTCATAGACCACCACCAGGTGCTCCAGCACCTACGGGACCTTCTCCCCAAGGACGCGTTCATAGATATACGGCCGGAGGTAAACGCCGCCGCCTCCATACTCGTGGAGTACCTTCGCACCCTGGGTGTGCCTATGGACACCCGCCTCGCGACGGCCCTCTTCTACGGAATCTACGTGGACACCAAGAAGTTCTCGAAGCTCAGTCACGTTGAACTGAAGGCCATAGAGTTCCTGGCAGGTAAGGTTGACTACGAGCTCCTCGATAAGATAGAACACCCGGACATCTCAACGGAAACCGCCGAGATACTCGCGAAGGCCATCATGAACAGGCGCATATACAAGAACGTGGTTGTCTCGAACGTTGGGTTCATAACCAACAGGGACGCCCTGGCGGAATCGGCCGACTTCCT
>JAMONK010000145.1 GCA_027065835.1 Thermococcus sp.
CACGTAGTCCCTCGTGAACTCCGGACGGACGAAGAGGTCAACTATATCCACCTCGTCGGGGATATCGAGAACGCTGGGATAGCACTTTCGCCCGAGGACCTCTTTGTAACGTGGATTAACCGGGTAGACCTTGTAGCCGTGCTCTAGCAGGTAGCGCATCACATCGTTGGAATCCCTCTCGGGCTTCGGCGAGGCACCCACTAGGGCGACTTTTCTGTACTTCGTCAGGATCTCCATAACGTCATCGTCGGTCAGCCTGTCAACCGGCATCGTTTTGACCACACAACCACCGGAAAAGGTTGGGGGTCAAACTTTAAAGGGATAGCGGAGAACTCCTACAGGTGAAAGCATGGCGCTCTACGAGGAGACCCTGACGAGCCGGGCCTTTCAGATCATTATGCTGGTTCCAATCCTCTCGATGTTCGCGGGGCTCTACGCGACGTATCAGGCAGGTGCGGGCGTTGAGATAATGCTCGCGGCCACGGTGGGGGTTACTGTTCTGCTCCTTGATGTCATGGCAATCAGAATCGAGATAGACGAGCGTGAGCTGAGGATCAGGGGTATCCTTGGGCTCGTGGTCAGGAAGACGGTCCCCATCGAGAACATGGCGAGCTTCCAGGTCGGCGAGGGCTGGACGTCCTGCTACGGGACGATACACTTCAACCTGCCTGCCAGGGGCTGCGTCACGATACATCAGAAGAAGGGCTGGACGGTTTCCTTCACGACCAATCACCCGGATGAGGTTGCCGCCGTTCTGGCGACTCTCGGCGTTTCACGAGAACCCTAGCACCGCTCACACTGATGATTACAACGCTTTCGCCCCGTCTGGCGGTTCCGTTTATGCACTCCGCACTCCAAAGCTCCCCATCCACCTTCACAAGGCCCTCAGGGGTTAAGTCCTCAACAATCAGGGCCGTCCTCCCGATGAGGCTCTCCGAGCCTGTCTCCGGCCTTGCGCTTAATCCCCCACGCAGGATGAACGGCGCCACGAGGAGATCTTTGGCTAGGAGGATCCCTATAACAACCGCCACCGTCCAGACGGGAACACCAATACCGAAACCTGGGAGTACCAGAAGGAGGAAAAGACCCACTATGACCTCATCCGCCATCAGTGCCAGGAACTTGAGGAAGTTCTTCATTCCCGTCCACCGAGCCACCGCCAGTAGGGGTTGAGCTCAAGAATGCTCCACCACCTCTTAAGCTCTTCCCTGGCCCCCCTGTAGTCGGGGTAGAACCTTCCAACCAGCTCCCAGAAAGCCTTCGAGTGGTTTAGGTGTCTGAGGTGGGCGAGCTCATGGATCACGACGTAGCGCCTCAGTTCTGGGGGGACCGATATCAGACGGACGTTGAAGTTCAGGTTTCCCCTGCCGGAACAGCTTCCCCATCGGCTCTTCTGGTGGCGGATGTAAACCCTCCCGGGCTGAATACCCATCTTCCCGCCGTACTCATCCACTAGGGGGAGAAGCTCCTTTCTGAGAAACCGTTTGAGGCACGAGAGGACTTCGTCCCTGCTGGGTGAGAGAACCACCGTCTTGAACCCCTCATGAACTTTGGCCCTCCTCCCGTGGATGACCTGGTAGAACTCGCCGTTGATTGGGAAGCCAGACTCCGCCAGCTCTCGAAGACCCTCTATCTCGGCCAGCTTCCCCTCTAACCAGCCCCTGTGCTTCTCAACCAGGGAATCAACGTCGAAGCCATCAGGGGCGGTGACCAGGACCGTTCCGTCCGGCCTTACCTCGAGCCTTGCGTACTTAACCGGCCGACGGCGAACCCTCAACCTCATGCCGCTCACCTTTTAAGGAGAATGGATAAAAAGTCCTTATGAAGGTTCGGGTTGTAGAGAGGCGCGCCAAGGGCATCTACACCAGATCGAAGATTCCGGGCGTGGAGTGGGCGGTCAACCAGTACGTCGGCTGTGCCTTCGCATGCGAGTACTGCTACGCCAAGTTTCTGACGAGGTGGAGGGACTACGGGAGATGGGGAAGCTGGGTCGAGGTCAAGACCAACGCG
>JAMONK010000146.1 GCA_027065835.1 Thermococcus sp.
TAACGATGGCGAAGGCCCTGGCGATGGGAGCTACCTTCGCCGGCGTCGCACTCCCGCTCCTGGGGCCGGCGGTTAGGGGCGACGTCGAGGGGGTCATCGAAATACTGAGGCGCTACATCGAGGAGATCCGCAACGCAATGTTCCTCGTCGGTGCAAAAAACGTCGAGGAGCTGAGGAAGGTTCCGCTCGTGGTTACGGGCTTCACGAGGGAGTGGTTGGAGGGGAGGATCGACCTTCCGGTTTACCTCCGCGTCCGGTGAGGATGTTGGGGCGTTTTCCTCTCGCGTCTTTTCCTTTGTCGAGGGGTTTCTTGTAGTGTTAATGCCCCTAACGGCTGTTATCCGCATAGTCGCGTCTTTTCTGGCGTCACTATTCAGGGTCTGGGAGCCGAGGAAAGACGGGGTGGCTTTTCTACTTGGGCTTTATTCGGCTCGGCTATTGCTATTTCGCTCTGGGGAAGGAGCTGGCATTCACTCTGGGGTTCTCTGGGCTTGTTCCTCTGGCTTTTGTCTTGGCTGTTCTCTTGGGGTTAGTACTCTCCCTGAGGTAATGCACACCTTTTTAAACCCCCTGGACAACTAAGACCAACGCAGCTCCATGCCTCTTGAGAGGCTTGGGGGCGTAGGAGGAAGTAACATGATAAAGATTTACACAGTTAGCGGCTACGAGGAAGTAGGCAAGAACATGACCGCCGTAGAATACAACGGAGAGGTCGTTATAATAGATATGGGGATAAGGCTCGACCGCGTTCTCATCCACGAGGATGTCAACATCCAGCAGTTCCCCACGAAGGAACTCCAGAAACTCGGTGCGATTCCCGATGATTCGATGCTGAGGAACAAGAGGGTTGTTGCCATAACCTTCACCCACGGTCACCTCGACCACATAGGAGCCGTCGGGAAGCTCGCGGTCCATTACCCCGATGTGCCGATATACGGTACCCCCTACACCATAAAGCTCGCCAAAGGAGAGGTCAAGAGTGAGCAGTACTTCGAGGTCAAGAACCCGATGTACGAGACCGACTTCGGGGAGATCGTCCAGGTCAGTGAGAACCTCGCCGTGGAGTTCATCAGAATAACCCACTCTATCCCGCAGGCTTCTATGGTCGTGGTCCACACCCCTGAGGGGGCAGTTGTCCACACCGGCGACTTCAAGTTCGACAACAACAACCCGCTCGGCGAAAAACCGGATTACGGCCGTCTCCGTGAGCTTGGAAAAGAGGGGGTCAAGGTTTTGATACCTGAATCCACGCGTGTTTCGGAGCCAACGAAGACCCCGAGTGAGGCTGTTGCCCAGATGCTTCTTGAGGACTTCTTCCTCTACGAGGGAATGGAGGCGGACGGTCTGATAGCCACGACCTTTGCCAGTCACATCGCCAGACTTCAGGAGCTCATCAGGGTAGCGAACAAAATGGGCAGGCAGGCCGTCTTGGTCGGCCGCTCGCTCGCCAAGTACACGGGGATAGCCAAGCAGCTGGGCCTCATAAAGATGAAGGGTGCCCGGGCTGTCAGAAGCCCCAATGCCGTTAAAAAAGTTCTAAAAGAGGTGAGCCAGGCCAGGGAGAACTATCTCCTGGTTGTCACGGGCCATCAGGGTGAGCCGGGTGCCGTTCTCACAAGAATGGCAAACGGCGACATCTACGACATCGGCAAACGTGACACGGTGGTATTCTCTGCGGGTACGATACCCAATCCACTAAACCAGGCCCAGCGCTACGTCCTTGAGACGAAACTCAAGATGAAGGGGGTCAGGATGATAAAGGACCTCCACGTCTCCGGACATGCGAGCAGGGAGGACCATCGCTATCTGGTGCGCCTCCTCAACCCGGAGAACATCGTTCCGGCACACGGGGAGTTCAGGATGCTGACCCACTACGCGGAGCTCGCTGAGGAGGAGGGGTACCTCATCGGTCGTGATGTCTTCGTGTCGAGGAACGGCTACACCGTTGAAATACGTTAAGGGTAAAGCTGATAAACCGTTGCACCCTTTTTTCTC
>JAMONK010000147.1 GCA_027065835.1 Thermococcus sp.
CATCTACACCAGATCGAAGATTCCGGGCGTGGAGTGGGCGGTCAACCAGTACGTCGGCTGTGCCTTCGCATGCGAGTACTGCTACGCCAAGTTTCTGACGAGGTGGAGGGACTACGGGAGATGGGGGAGCTGGGTCGAAGTCAAGACCAACGCACCCGACCTGGCGAGAAAGCACGTTTCTGGGAGCGTCGTCATGTCAACGGTGAGCGACCCATATCAACCGATAGAGGCCGAGTTAAAGCTCACGAGAAGGGTTTTGAAGTACATGGACAAGAGGAACGAACTTTCGGTGCTCACCAAGTCCCCTCTGGTAACCCGGGACATTGACATTTTCAAGGAGTTCCGGACGATAGAGGTCGGCCTCACGATAAACGGCTTTAGGGGGAGAGAAAAGAGGCTGTTTGAACCGCTGACACCGGTCCACGAGGCGAGGGTTAACGCCCTTAAGGAACTCCACGAGGCGGGCTTGAAAACGTACGTCTTCGTCAGCCCGATAATTCCAGAGATAACGGACGTTTCTGCCATAGTGGAGGACACGAGGGGCTTCGCGGACTACTACTTCTTCGAAGTGCTCAACCTCCGTGCGTCGGGGAGGGAATTCCGGGAACTCCTCCGCGATGAGTACCCGGAAAGCTACGAGGTTCTGACCGACGAGGAGGCCTTTGAAGAGTTTCTGCGGGAGCTTAAGAGGGAGGTACGAGGATCCGGAGTGAGGACTGAGGGTGTAGAAACCCATCAAAGGGGCTGGGGACTCACGACGGTATGAGCACCACGGACCCCCTATCGTACGTTGGGTATACCCAAAGTATATAATATTCTGTATGTGTCGGGGGGAAACAATCCAGGGGCGGCAATTCGATAAGGCATGTGAGATCTCAACGGAATAACCATTATACAGCCAGTCTTAAAAAGCCGAAATCCACCAGAAAGTATATATACTTTTAGTATATACATTCGAGTGCAGATCACCGATGAGGTGCTGGCTATGAGAAAAGGGTTTGCGTTTTTTGTTGTTGGCATGGTGGTTATGGCCATCGTCGCAAGCGGCTGCATCAGCGGAGGAGGTGGTTCTCAGACGGCCTCCCCGACGTCGACCAGCACAAAACTTCAGGGAAAGATAGTGTTCGCCGTTGGCGGTGCCCCGAACGAGATTGAGTACTGGAAGACCGTCATCTCGGCATTTGAAAAAGAGCATCCCGGCGTGACCGTTGAGCTCAAAAGACAGGCCACGGATACTGAACAGAGGAGGCTCGATCTGGTAAACGCCCTGAGGGCCAAGTCCAGTGACCCCGACGTCTTCCTGATGGACGTGGCGTGGCTCGGGCAGTTCATATCTTCCGGATGGCTTGAACCCCTTGACTCCTACGTTCAGAAGGATAACTACAACCTGAGCGTTTTCTTCCAGAGTGTCGTCAACCTGGCGGACAGGCAGAACGGCAAACTATGGGCACTCCCGGTTTACGTTGACGCCGGTCTGCTGTACTACAGGACGGATCTCCTCAAGAAGTACGGGTACAACAAACCACCCGAGACATGGGGCCAGCTCGTTGAGATGGCCCAGAAGATACAGCAGGGTGAGAGGAAGAACAACCCCAACTTCTGGGGTTTCGTGTGGCAGGGCAAGCAGTACGAAGGGCTCGTGTGCGACTTCGTCGAGTACGTATACAGCAACGGTGGTGAGCTCGGGTACTTCAAGAACGGAAAATGGGTGCCCACCCTCAACAAACCTGAAAACGTCCAGGCGCTTCAGTTCATGGTGGATCTAATCCACAAGTACAAGGTATCCCCGCCGAGCACGTACACCGAGATGACGGAGGAGCCCGTCAGGCTCACGTTCCAGCAGGGCAACGCCGCTTTTGAGAGGAACTGGCCCTACGCTTGGGGGCTCCACAACGCCAACGGCTCCCCGGTCAAGGGCAAGGTTGGGATAGCCCCGCTTCCCCACTTCCCGGGACACAAGAGCGCGGCGACACTCGGTGGATGGCACATAGGG
>JAMONK010000148.1 GCA_027065835.1 Thermococcus sp.
GCTCTCATCAACCCAGTTGACCTCGCTCACGGCCTTGGGTTTACCGTGCTTCACTATGTCTTCCCACAGGCGCTTGTTTATCACGCAGCCAGGGTCGTCCCCGAGGAGGTCGACGGTGTAGTGGTACGCTCTTGCCCTGCACCCACCGCAGATGTTTCTGTAGGGGCAGCTCCTGCACTGGCCCGTGAAGTTGTCCCTGTCGCGCAGGAGGTTGAATATCCTGCTGTTCTCCCATATCTCCTTGAAAGTTCTCACCCTCACGTTGCCGACGGGTAGCGGTAGAAAGACGCAGGGAACCACGGTCCCGTCGGGCTCCACCCCTGCGTATATCCTTCCGGCACCACAGCCCCCTATGAACTCGGCCAGGGTCTTGACGGAGTTGTTCTCACCGATGTAGAAGTGCGCTGGCGTGACGTTCTTGCCTCCGCTCTCCAGAAGGGTCACCCGGGCGTACTGGGGGGCGGTCGTCAGTATCTCCAGTTTCCGCTTCTTCATCTGATGATAGACCTCCTTCATGAAGTCCTCGCGCTCCTCCGGTGACAGGTCGATCTTCACCATCTCCTCCGCTCTTCCGGTGGGTACGAGGTTGAAGAAGATAACGCGCTTCACCCCGATGTTCTCTGCGAGGTCCAGGATATCGTCTATCTCTCCGTAGGTCTCCTTGTCCATTACGGTGGCCATCCCGTGGCTCACGTCGAGTTCCACGGCGTTTTCGAGGGTCTTTATGGCGTGCTCCCACGCTCCAGGGATTCCGCGGAACTCGTCGTGCTTCTCCGGCTTCGCTGAGTCAACGCTTACCTCGACGTACTTCAGGCCGAGGTCAACCGCCTTTCGAAGGTTCTCCATCTCGGCGAAGGTCCACCCATTGGTGGCAACTGAGGTGTGGATCCCCCTCGCGGCCAGCTCCTTCACTACCCTGTAGAAGTCCGGGTGTATCGTGGGCTCCCCTCCGCTTATGGCCACCGCGGCAACCCCCGCTTTGTCGAGCTGGTCAACCAGCATCAGCTTCTCCTCAAGGGACAGTTCGCTCGCTAATGGTCTGTCCGCCCTCTGATAGCAGTGCTTGCAGCGGAAATTGCACATGTTGGTGAAGTTCCAGACTATGAGGAAGGGTCCCGCGAGGCGCTGGGGAACCGTGACACCGTACTTGGATATACCCTCCAGTACGACCCAGATGCCACGTCTTATGTGTGGGTCGCGCAGGAGGGCCTCCTTTACGGCTTCTTCATCGCCGTGTGCGAGTTTTATACCGAGTTTCAGGAGAAGCTTTATGACGTCCGCCTGGAACCTTACCATCATGGGCTCGTTTAGGCTCTCCCCCGCGTAGATGCTCAACGCCCAGTATAGCGCCGGCAGTTCCCTTCCGTTTATTCTGTACTTTTTAAGGCTTGGCCGTATTAGCGCCCTGGCGAGGGGATTTCCCAGGATGAGCTTAAAGGCCTTCAATGCCGTTGTAAGCTGGTTCCCCCCGCCCGACTCCTCAACAACGCCGGGGGCGTTCATCGCTTTTGGGAAGGGTTCTTTGATGACATCCACAACCCTCTCCTCGGGGTTGTCATCATCTTCCATTTTCATCACCTCTAATCATTCCTAAAAAAATTTCACGTATAAAGTTTTCGTTGTATCGGTCATACCTGATATATCAAAAATAACCGAAATATTTAAATACAGGCTTTTCGATGCATACACTGAAAACCCTTTGGAGGTGAATGAGATGGCCTCGGCAAAAACTGGCCTCTGGACGGCCCTGCTGGGCGCCCTCTTGATACTGATAGACGGTATAGTGGTTCTCTCCACCGGCAACTTCTACGGCTGGCACTACGGCAGTGCCTCGACCGTTGGATGGGTTGAGATAATACTGAGCCTGATCATGATGGGACTGGCCTACTACTACAAGAAGAGCCCCGCGGCAGCTGGGTGGAGCATCCTTATACTGGCGTTTATCACAATGCCCTTCGATGGAGGCTTTTGGACCATCGGTGCGTGGATCTCAGTTATCGGCGGCGCCATAATAGCCACCGCTAAAGGATGACTTAAAGGGCGTGCTTTTCCCTTTTTGGTTTTATTTGGGGGTGATTTAATGGATGTCTGGGCCGAGAAGGCTTTTATTGCTGCGGTGGAGCGTCTATTGCTCCGTTGGGGTTACACCCCCAGCGAGAGCAGGGTGTACGCGGTTCTGCTTCTTCATAACGAACCTATGAGGATAGCTGACATACGGGATGCAACCGGTCTTAGTAGATCAACGGTTTCTACGGCCTTATCCAAGCTTTCACGTGACTACCTCGTCGTTACCCTGATGGAAGGCCGACATAAACTGTTCTCTGCTCTGTCAGGTTTTTTTGATATATTCCTGAGACAGCCCCGTGAGATGCTTGAACACGAGGTTAGGCCTGTCATCCGGCTTTTAAATGCCCTCGATGCTAACGATGAAGTTCTGGAGGAGTTCAGAAGAATTGAGTGTGCTCTTGAGAAGATTCTTCTCGTGGGATCCGATGTCACGTGTAAACCCTCTTATCCAGACGGAAAACCTTAAATCACGGCGTCCATAGACTCTAAAGGTTGTGTCACCAATGATGTCTGAATTCATCAAAACTTTTTAAAATGTTGGACATTAAAGTTATATGAATAAAGGTGGTGATGCTTATGGGGCTTAGGGAGATAAAGAAATTCGTTGAAACGGTCGAGAGGATGATGACACGGTGGGGTTACACACATACCGATGCCAAGGTCTATGCGTACCTCCTGCTATCCGAGGAGCCTCTGAGCATAAACGACCTTGCCGAGCTTACGAATCTGAGCAGGTCGTCGATATCTGTGGCCCTCTCCAAGCTCACCAAAGACTACATGGTGAACGTTAGAAAAGTGGGCAAGACCAAGTTCTTCACACCCATCCCGGCGTTCTTTGAGAAGTTCCTGCACCAGCCCAAGGAGACCCTGGAGAAGGAGGCCATACCCCTAAAAGAGACCGTTGAAAAGCTCATAGAGACCACAACCGATCCTGAGTACCGCATGAAGCTTCAGTCAGTTCTCGATGACCTCCTTCAGCTTGAGTGTGCCCTCCGACAGATAATCGAGTTGGAGAAGAACTACAGATGTGGGGAGAACTTGAAAAAGGAATAAAGTTCAGAGCTCAGCTTCCCCGAGGAGCTCGAGGAGATCCAGCAGCCGTCTCTCTTTGACCTTTTCTATGGTCTTACCGAGCTCTTCCTCTTCCATCTTCCCGTCCTTGTAGAGCGCCAGCGCCTTGACTCCATTGAAGAAGTCTCCAAGCTCCGGGAACGCCCCTGCGAACATGTCCATGTTGAGGTAGACCGTCTCGAAGTCATCGTCGAGGAAGAGCTGCCAGATGACGTCTATGAGGGCATCAAAGGCCACGTCGTAGTACTCGGTTTCCCTCGCATGAACCATTGCGTAGAGACATTCCTGAAGGGCCGCCTCGTAGTTGTCGTCTTCCTCGAATATCTCCTCATAGGAGAGGTGCAGCTCTGAAAGAAGTCTCTTATCATCAAGAACCTTCGGCAGCAGCTCCGCCAGCATGGCCTTTGCCCTGTACGTCTCTCCCATCTCAAACGTCACGTACGCTTTGTATATGGCGACATGGAGAAGGTCTTTTTCGTCTCCGAGCTCCCGGTATATCTCCTCGGCCTTTTCCATAAGTTCTTTGGCCTTTTCGAACTCCTGAAGCTCCTCATGGATGAGGGCCATGTTGTAGTACACCTTCGCGATGTTCTCTTTGTGCCCCTTTTCGGCCTCTTCTTCCAGGAGTGAACGGTGGAGCTCCAGACTCTTCTCAAGCTCTCCGATGAGGTAGTAGAGGTCCGCAAGTTCGAATTTAACTTCAAAGCTCTCCTTCTCCTCCGCCATCTTTTCAAACTCACCTATCTTATCAACACCCAGGAGTTCGTGGTAGTAATACACGACGAGCTTGTAAAGTTCCAGGTCGTTGCATTCCAGGGCAAGGCCTTCGGCCTTTTTAAGAACCTCACCGAGCTCCTCATCGCTCAGCTCGTCCACCTTGTAGTAGAGGAGGTTTGCGACCTTCTTGCAGTCCCTCTCCTCTATAGCCTTCAGTATCTCTTTCATTTCAGAACACCTCGGAACAACTACCGCCCGTAAGTATTTAACGCTTTGGTTGGTGGGATTGGAGGTTAAGGGCGGTCGCCTGCTCGTCGCTGGTCCACCCCTTGGGGGAACACCGATGGTATGCGGGAGATTTTTAAGGTTCTCCTCGGAGGTGATAACATGCTCCAAGTGATTTTCCTCGGCACGGGCGGCATAATGCCCACCAGGGAGAGAAACGTTCCAGCGGTAGCGCTTCGCTACAAGGGTGAGGTCATACTCTTCGACGTCGGGGAGGGGACGATGAGGCAGATGAACGCGGCGAAGCTCAGTCCCATGAAGGTGGAGAAGATATTCATCACGCACTTCCACGGCGACCACTACCTCGGTTTAGCCGCGCTAATCCAGACGATGAACCTCTGGGACAGGGAAAAGCCCCTCCACATCTACGGACCGAAGTACACCTTCGAGTTCGTGCAGAACTTCCTCAACAGCGGCTTCTTCAAGCCGGGCTTCGACGTACACGTCCACGAGCTGGGAGAGACGAGGCTGAAGTTCGGTGACTACGAAATCTGGAGCTTCAAGGTAGAGCACGGGGTTCCGGCCCTGGGCTACGTCTTCAAGGAGAAGGACAGGCGCGGGAGGTTCCTGCCGGAGAAGCTGGGGGAGTACGGCTTGAGCGAGGGGCCGATACTCGGGAAGCTTGAGCGTGAAGGTAAAATCGAGTGGAACGGCCGGATAATCCGTCTTGAGGACGTCACCGGGCCCAGGAGGAAGGGCCTAAAGATAGCCTACACCGGTGACACGGAGCCCTGCGAAAGGGTAAGGCCCTTCGCCGAAAACGCCGACCTCCTAATCCACGAGGCGACGTATCTGACTCCCGCCCACAGGGGGGATAGCTACCACTCGACGGTGGAGGAGGCCTGTGAGGTCGCTAAGAAGGCCAAGGTTAAGCTCCTGGCGCTCTTTCACAGGGCCTTCCGCTACACCTACGACGAGTACCTGAGCGAGGCCTCGCGGATATGCAGGCGTTTTGGAGTGGATTTTGTAGTTCCGAGGGATTTCGATGTCCTGGAATTCAAATCGGGAGAATTCAACGTGAGAAACCTTCTGGAGGAGAGGAAATGAGCTATCTAAGGTACGTCAAGCTTATAGGCACGATGCACGTTTCGCCGAAGAGCAGGGATGAGGTACTCAGGACGATTCTATCGGAGAAACCCCACGCGATAGCGGTAGAGCTGGACAGGGCGAGGTTCATGGCCATGACTGGGGGCGAGAAAAGGGGGTTGAGTCTGGAGGAATCTCTCAAGTACGGGAGAAAGGGTCTGGTTAATTACCTCCTCGCCAAACTCGAGGAGAAACTGGGTGAGGAATTCGGCATGGCACCCGGCGGTGAGATGATGGCCGCCGTTGAGGCATCCAGACTGCTCGGGGTGCCCCTGTACCTTATCGACGAGGATATAAACCTCATCCTTGGTAGAATACTTGCGGCTCCGTTCAGGGAGAAGGCGCTTCTGGCACTTGAAAGTCTGGCCGTTCTTCTTCCCCTTGGTGCTGGTCGGGGAACGGAGGAGGATCTGATGGGGGAGTATCGTGTTATGATGCTCCAGTTCAGGAGACGTTACCCCTACCTCTACAGGGCCCTTGTGACCGAAAGGAACGAGGTGATGGCGAGGAACCTGATATCCATAGTCGATTCCCTGCTTGCGGCGGGTATTAAAAGGCCGCGGGTGGTTGCGGTGGTCGGTCTCGGTCACAGAAACGGCATCGAACACATCTTGGACCGTCAAAGAGGGGTCATCGCGCTGGGAACTTCCGTCAGGGGTGTCTTTTGAAAACCGAAGTGTCGTTACGTTTATATTTGGAAGCATCGAGAAAGTTTGGGGATTGCCATGAAGGAAAGGCTGGAAAAGATGCTGAACGTTAAGGTCTTGGAGATCGAGGAACAGGACGACAAGATAGTGGTGTACGTCCCTGAAGACCAGGTTAGAATCGCAGTGGGAAGTGGAGGAGCCGCGGTTAAGGCCGCCGAACTCGTCCTCGGCAAGAAGATTGAGGTGAAGGGTAGGTGAGGCTCCGCAGGGGCGAGCTCGAAGACCTGGCGGTATCATTCCTGGTTCTTGTCTTGCTATTTTCCAACTTTGAGCTCAGGCTCTTCGGTTATGCGTGCATTGCCGTACTGACGGCGTTCGTGTTCCACGAGCTCGCTCACCGTCTCGCCGCCAGAAGTTACGGCTATACCGCGTTCTACAAACGATGGGACACCGGAATCGCCCTGGCTCTTGCACTGGGGATCCTCAGTAGGCTGGCAACGGGAACCACGTGGATATTCGCGGCGGTTGGCGCGGTTCAGGTGTATGCACCCTATGCCTACGATGAACGTGAGGTCTTTGGCAGAATAGCCCTGGCAGGCCCAGCCACCAACGTTGCCGTTGGAGTGGTCGCCCTGCTTGCGGCAGGGGTACTTTCCCCCGCAACACCTCCATGGCACGCCGCCAGGATAACGGCGTCTGTTAACCTATGGCTGGCCCTCTTCAATCTCTTCCCGTTTCCTCCACTGGACGGCTGGAAGGTCTTCCGCTGGAACGCCGGGTACTGGGCCATTGCGGCCGGCCTGGCCTACCTCCTGTACGTCCTGGTGTAACACTCTTGGTGATACAAAAGGGAAAGGTTAAATAGGCTCGCCCTCACTTCTATCACGGTGATTCCAATGGAGTACAAGAACCCGCTGGGTGTTGATATCGACCTCGAAACTGGCGTCATTCCCGGGGCCAAAAAGCTCGTCAGGAGACTCAGCGACCTGAAGGGATACTTCGTCGATGAAAAAGCCTACGAAGAACTCCTCAAGGAGAACCCGGTCATCTACGAAGTTTACGCGATTGAGCAGGAGGAGAAGGAGGGCGACCTCAACTTCGCAACCACCGTCCTCTACCCGGGCAAGGTCGGAAGGGAGTTCTTCTTCACCAAGGGACACTATCACTCCAAGGCTGACAGGGCGGAGATATACTACGGCATCAAGGGGAAGGGCGGAATGCTCCTCCAGACCCCGGAAGGAAAGGCGGAATGGATAAAGATGAAGCCCGGAACGGTTGTCTACGTTCCCCCCTACTGGGCGCACAGGACCGTTAACACGGGCGACGAGCCGTTCATCTTCCTGGCGGTTTATCCCGCCGATGCGGGCCACGACTACGGCAGCATAGCCGAGAAGGGCTTCTCCAAGCTGGTGGTCGATGAAGACGGAGAAGTTGGGATCATTGACAACCCCCGTTGGAAGGAGTGAGCTTAACCTCTTCTCTTTATCCCCACCGCAACCCTTATTAATTTTCACACTTTAATCACTCCCGGTGATACATAGTGGTGTGGGACGCTCTCTACTCATCCGCCTTTGAAAGCGTAAGGGGCAGAATCGGGGGGGTTGGAAAGGTTCTTCTAGCGTACAACACCAACATCGACGCGATAAAGTACCTCGATGGTAACGATCTCGAGCGTCGCGTAGAGGCCGTTGGGAAGGACGAAGTTCTCCACTACGCCGACGAGCTTCCAAGGAGAATAGAGAACGTTGGCCAGTTGCTCGGCTCGATTCTCTGGAGCATCAAACACGGAAAGGCGGCGGAGCTCTTCGTTGAGAGCTGCTCCACGCGCTTCTACATGAAGGGATGGGGCTGGGAAGAGCTGAGGATGGGCGGCCAGGTGGGAATAATGGCCAACCTCCTCGGCGGCGTTTACAGTGTTCCGGTTATAGCCCACGTTCCCCAGCTTTCGAGGCTTCAGGCGAGTCTCTTCAAGGACGGTCCGATCTACGTTCCCAAAGCGGGGGACGGAAAGCTCAGGCTCGTCCATCCGAGGGACTTCGCAGGGGACGAGGAGAACTGCATCCACTACATCTACGAGTTCCCGCGCGGATTTGGGGTTTTCGACTTCGAGGCACCGAGGGAGAACCGTTTCATAGGCTCCGCCGACGACTACAACCCGAACGTTGTGATGAGGCCGGAGTTCCACGAACACTTCGAGGAGATAGCAGAAAAAGCGGAGCTGGGAATCATCAGCGGCCTCCAGACCCTAACGGGGAAGAACTATCGTGAGCCCTTCGAGGAGCTGGTGCGCCACCTCGAAATCCTGAACGCGAGGGAAGTTCCGGTTCACCTTGAGTTTGCGTTCACACAGGACGAGACCGTAAGACGGGCCCTGGTTGACGTCTTGGGCCATTTCCACAGCGTCGGCCTCAACGAGGTTGAGCTCGCTTCGATAATGGAGGTCATGGGTGAGAAGGGCCTCGCCGGGAAGCTCCTCGCCGACGACCCGGTGGACCCAATCGCGGTAACCGAGGCCATGCTAAGGCTCGCCGAGAGAACCGGCGTTAAGAGGATACACTTCCACACCTACGGCTACTACCTCGCCCTGACCGACTACAAAGGGGACTTCGTCCGCGACGCGCTGCTCTTCGCGGCCCTAGCGGCGGCCGCCAAGGCGAAGCTCGGCGACGTCCGCTCGATAGACGACGTGGTCAAGGCCATGGACGTCCCGGTGAACGAGAAGGCAAAAACCGTGGAGAAGAGACTTACCGGGGAGTACGGTATGAAGAACGGCATCGCCGAAATCGACGGCTACCAGCTCTCCTTCACTCCGACGAGGATAGTGGCGAGACCGAAGAGCACCGTCGGAATTGGCGACACCATATCGAGTTCGGCCTTCGTGGGCGAGTTCGCCCTCCACTGAGCTTTCTTTTTGCACCAAAGTTAAAAACGGATGCAACGAAGTAGGGGACAGGAATCGAAAGGTGATTGCTATGAAGACGCTCATTCTTGCCGGTGGAAAGGGGACCAGGCTCTGGCCCCTCAGCAGGGAGCTGATGCCGAAGCAGTTCGTCCGCTTCATTGACGGGGAGTCGCTGTTTCAGAAAGCAGTCCAAAGGGCGCTTCTCTTTTCTAGGCCAGAGGAGGTTTTTGTCGTTACCAACAGGGATTACAAGTTCCGCGTCCTCGACGATCTTGGGGAGCTGGGCGTTGAGCTTCCGGAGGAGAACGTTCTGCTGGAGCCCATCGGCAGGAACACCCTTCCCGCCATATTCTGGGGAATAAAAACGATTCAGGAGAGTTCTGGGAACTCCATCGTCGCAGTTCTGCCGAGCGACCACCTAATCGAGGCGAACGACGACTACGTTGACGCATTCAAACGGGCGAGAATCCTGGCCAGAAACTACCTTGTAACCTTTGGGATAAAACCGACGAGGCCCCACACCGGCTACGGCTACATCAAGCCGGGGAAGAACCTGCGGGAGGGAGACGGCCTTCTTGGCTACCTGGTTGAGGAGTTCAAAGAGAAACCGGACCTTGAAACTGCCAAAAGATACGTTGAGGAGGGCTACTACTGGAACAGCGGAATGTTCGCGTTTGATACGGATATCTTCATTGAGGAGGTAAGGGCACACGCACCCGAGCTCTATGCTGCCTTCGAGGACGCGGACACGGTGGAAGATGCGTACATCAAAGTCCCGGAGGTTTCCATAGACTACGGCGTCATGGAGAAGACCGATAAA
>JAMONK010000149.1 GCA_027065835.1 Thermococcus sp.
GTCTTCCCTCTTTTGGGCAAGGCTCCACCAGTTACTTGGGGATTTTATCGAAACGCATTTATATATAATCGTGTTTATACTATTTGGTGAGAGCCGTGAAGTTCATAGACCGCGAGAGGGAAGTGAAGGTTCTCGAGCGGGAGTGGGAGAATAGGCCGTCTTTCGTCGTTCTCTACGGAAGGAGGAGAGTTGGAAAGACGAGGCTGATGCGTGAGTTCTCCAGGGACAAGAAGACCTTCTTCTTTACTTTCCCCGAGGCGATAAAGGAAGTGCAGATGAGGGAGTTCAAGCGCGCCCTTGCCTCGTTCCTCGGGGACGAGCTGATACTGAAGGTTGAGACTGATAACTGGTTCGACCTTCTAGGCTACCTTGCAGAGAGGGCAGAGGACTGCCTCATAGTCCTTGACGAGTTCACCTACGCCATAAAGTCCGACCGGAAGATTCTGAGCGACCTTCAGAGGGTCTGGGACGGAATTTTGAGCGAGAAAAACGTCATGCTCGTTATCTCCGGTTCTCTGCTCGGCATGATGTGGGACGACGTTCTGAGCCACGCTTCGCCCCTCTACGGCAGGAGGACGAGGAGCCTTCATCTGAAGCCCTTAGATTACCCCAACGCCCTGAAGTTTTTCCAAGACAAGGAATACGGGATAAAGGCTTACATGCTCGTTGGGGGAATTCCGCCTTACCTGAGGCTCGCTTCCCGCTATTCATCGATTGAGGAGTTCGTCAGAGAGGAGTTCCTGAGCGACTACGGCCTGTTCTACGACGAGCCCTACGTAATCCTCGGCGAGGAGCTGAGGGAGCTTAAAACCTACTTCTCAATCCTCAGGGCGATTGCGGAGGGCAACAGGAGGCTTGAGAGGATTGCGAACTACCTCGGCCTTCCGGCGAGGAGCGTTTATCCCTACCTTGAAACTCTCATGAGGCTCGGGTTCGTTGAGAAGGAGACCCCAATCCTCGGGAGCAGGAAGGTGAGCCTATACAGGATAAGCGACCCGGTTCTGCTGAGCTGGTTCGTTCTGACTTACCCCCAGATGGCCGAGATAGCCTCGGGAACCGCCAAGCTCGACGACCTTTACAAGGTTTTCTCGGTTCGCTTTGAGGACCTAGCGAGGGAGTTCCTTCTCCTCAAGAGGCCGTTTGAGTTCGAGACCCTCGGCAGGTGGTGGTTCAGGGGCGAGGAAATAGACATCGTGGCGTTGGGCAAAGATGAGGTCAGCCTTATTGAGGTCAAGTGGAGGGACTTGAGCGAAAGGGACGGGAGGAGGGTTTTGAGGGAACTGAAGGGCAAGGCAAAGCTCGTCCGCTTTGACGGTGCTTTCAGGTTTGGCCTCATCGCGAGGAGCGTTGAGGGAAAGGAGGAGCTGGGGAGCGAGGGCTACCTCGTCTGGGACCTGGAGGATTTCTACTAGCTTTCGTTTCCGGCTTCATTGCTCTCCTTCTCCTTCCTATCGACCCAGAACCGCCTCGTCCTTATGAACTGCCTCTCCCTCTCCATGAGCGCGAGGATTAGTGAGTCTCCCCTGTACTGCGCGAGCAGTCGCGCGGCGGTATCCGGTCCCGTTCCGTAGCTCGCCAAGGCTAACACCGCTTCGAAGCCGTAGGTATCGACCAAATCTGCCGCCTTTAATAGCTTCCTGTAAGCCCTCTCCTCTTTCCTCTCCAGCGGTTTTCCGTGCCTCACTTTCTCAAGCACCGAGAGGAACTCCTCGGCGTCAATCGGGTGCGCCACAGCTAACATCTTCGAGCCGCAGCGTGGACACTGCCTCAGCTTGATGTTTTGAAGTCTCGCCACCTTCGTCTTCGAGTGCCACCCGCAGTTGGTGCAGACGAGAACGACCTCGTGCTCGAGCAACCTCTTCCTGAACAGCTCAATAAGCTCGTCCCTTTCGAGAACATCCGACAGCAGGAACTCTCCATTCACTGTCATGTTGAGCCTCGCCAGAGTTGACGGCTCCTTCCTCAGGACGGTCTTCACCCTCA
>JAMONK010000150.1 GCA_027065835.1 Thermococcus sp.
CTTTGCGTGGTGTTTCGGGTTTAACTTAATTCGGTTACCCCGTCAGTCCCTCTATCAGCCTTGCCTTCTCCTGTGCCTTCCTCAGATGCTCAACCGTGACCTTCGTGTATATCTGCGTTGTGGAGAGGTTTGAATGGCCCAGCAGTTCCTGAATGGCCCTTATATCAACCCCGTTCTCAAGCATGTGGGTCGCGAAGCTGTGTCGGAGCATGTGGGGGGTCACCTTCAGCCCCACCTTCGTCCCGTACCTCCTCAGAAGGTACCAAACCGTTTTGGTGGAGATGCGATCCTTGTTGTTCCGTCTCTCCTCCACCAGGAGGTACTCACTCGCATCGTTCCGAGATTCCAGGTAAGAGCGGATTTCTTCAAGAAGGGGCTTGGATATCGGAACAACCCTGTCCTTGGCCCCCTTTCCTCCCCGCACGAGAAGGACGGAGCGGTCAAAGTCGATGTCGCTCTTCTTCAAGTTGCAGAGCTCGCTCACCCTGAGCCCGGCCCCGTAGAGCAGGAGAACTATGAGCCTGTCACGTTTCCGAGTCGGGGGGATGACCGAAATGAGCCGTCTAACCTCCTCCTTGGTTAGGCTCTTTGGAAGACTCTTTGGAACCTTGGGCGGCTTCAGCCTCTCGGCTTCGTCGTCATAGCCCTCGAACCTGAAATATGCCCGCAGCGCTTGGACCACCAGGTTGAGGCTCTTGTTTGAGTATCCATCCTTCCTAAGCCGGGCAAGGAATCGAAGGGCGGAGCGGGCGTTTAGGTCTCCGCCCGCCTCCAGGTAGCGCCTCACGTAATAGGAGTACATCCTGACGGTGTTGGGGCTTTTCCCCTCCAGGTCGAGGTACGTCTCGAACTCCTCAACGACCTCCATTTCACAGCCCCTTCAGGAGGCTTTCCAGTTCGTCTGGCTTTACCTCGGCATCCTCAACCACGTTGGGCCTGGTGTTTCCCTCTGTTTCCCCTTCTTCGTGCTTTTCGGGTGGTGTCGGGGGTTCTGGCGGCTCTGGCTTTTGTTCTTCCTTTATCGTCAGACTCAGATAAACGGTCCTCAGAAGCTCGTCTACGAGGTTCCTGTCCTCAGCGAAAATGTACCCCTGACCGACTATCACCCGACCACCAAGACCGAGCTTTTCCGCGGCCTTCCCTATGTATGCCTCGTCCGGAACGGGCTCCGCCGGAAACAGGGATTTCCAGGCCTCTTCAATGCTGAAAACGTTTTTAGCATTCTCTATCAGAGCTTTCAGCCCCTCGTTCTCCTCTTTCAGCCGTTCATTTTCCTTCCTGGCCTCCTCATATGCGCGCAGGGTCTTCTCGTACTCGCCCTTCAGATTCTGATATTCCGCTGAGAGGCCGTCGTAACGTCCTTTCATATCCAGCAACTGGTTTCTAAGTGCCATGTACTCCGGGAGAAGTTGCAGACTCTTCAGTCCTGCCCTTACGAGGGTGTTCTTGAGCTCCTTTCTGACGAGCTCCACGTCTATGTGTTCCAGGTCGTGCCCCAGCGGAATCTTCATCCTCTCAACGTGGCCGACCATCTCGCCTAGCTCCGTGAAAAGTCTATCCGCCAGGTCCCTTCCAACACGGTCGGCGTCCGTGGCTATTATCAACAGGTCCGCACCGGCAGTCGCGCTCTTCGCTATTTCAACGTTGGTCGTTGGGATTATTGCGGATATCGTGATGTTGTACTCACTTCCCAAGGCCAGCCCCTGAAGGGCTTTGCTTACAACTTCAACGTCGCTTGCACCTTCAACAAGAATTCTAACGTCCACTATGGTCATTCCCATCACCTCACGGGGTCTTACCCCGAATGGGAATACGGCGGGGTCTTTAAAAGTTCTCCCCCAGCTCGATTTGGAGGCATGGGTTCTCGATTACCACTTTCCCACTGGGAAGGAGGGATATGCTCATGGCGTGAATTTCAACGCCGGCTTTCTTCGCCTCGTTCAGAAGCCGCTCTATCTCCGGATCTCCCTCCCCGTACGGCTTGAACTTAGTGACCCCCGGCAGGGCGCCGATGAAGAATATCATGGCCCTCTTCCCTTCCCTTGACAGCTCTATAAGCTCCCTGATGTGCTTCTGCCCCCTGACGCTCGGGCAGTCCGGGTACATAGCGTACTCCCCCTTCTCCCCACCGCGCAGGACGGCGCTCTTCATCTCGGCGTAGACCTCCCCCTCTGGGCATTCGAAGAGGTAATCGAGGCGCGATCTGCCAACCTTGATCTCCTTCCGCTTTATCCGGCAACCCCTCAGCCATGGTACCAAACCAAGCTCCACCGCCCGCTCAAAGGCTTTGGCCTGCGTTCGTGTGTCTATCACCGCCCCTTTTCCGCCCAGGTCCTCAAAGGCCACCAGAACGAAGTCCGTCTTTCCGCCGGTTTTGGGCGTGCAGAGGGCCTTCCGGCCTGGAACCATGAACTCCTCCAATCGGCCGGTGTTGGTCACCAGGGCTTTTCCGGTCTGCCCATTGACAGTTACAATGGCGACAAAGCGGTTGAGTCTCTCGATGAGGGTGCATGGAACGACGTTGAGCTCCAGCAGTACGGACCTCCTCATGATCACTGTTAAACCGAAAGGCGTTTTTAAGTTTGGGGTCCACATTAAATGGTGGTTCGATGATACCGGAGGAGTTCATTCGCTACGCTTTCAGGGAGAGGGTGGACGGAATAAGAAAGCTCGCCGAAGGAAAGTTTGGCCCGGGGGCCCTGATAGGATTTACAAGGCACAACGCCGCGATAATAACCTGTGGGCCGGCGGGGGTGAACGGCTCGGTGAAGGGTGTCGGGTTCATACCGAGGGACGAGTTTCTGCCGGAGACCCTCGAAAAGCTCAGGGCAGAGCTCTCAAGTCCCTACGATTCAAAGAGGGCCCTTCAATTTCTGCTGAACGAGGTGTACATCGAGGAGAGAGTAGACTTCACGAAGTTCGTTTCCCTCGAGCTCGCGAAGAGGCATACGTGGAGCAACGTGACCTCCGGAACGAAGGAGGCAACGATACTCTTCTTCACACCCCCAAGCACGTCCTACGAGGTTAGATGCGACGTGGAAGTACACGAGGACGGCCCAGTGTGGGAGTACGCAAACGCGGTTCACGACGTCTTTCATCGGCCCGAGAAGCCGAGGGACTGGAGAAAAACACCCGCTTACCTTTTTAAGATTCGGGAAATCTATGACAACGGAGAGGCTGCCATGGGGATAAGAATCTATCCCAAGCCGACCTAAAACCTTAAATATCTTTCATCCCACATTCAGATGGAAATCTAAACGGAAGGTGATGGGAATGGTTGACTTCGAGCTGCTGAAGAAGATTATAGAGGCGCCGGGTGTTTCCGGCTACGAGTTCCTCGGCGTCAGGGACGTTGTAATCGAGGCCTTCAAGCCCCACGTTGACGAGATTAAAGTTGACAAGCTCGGCAACGTTATCGCCCACAAGAAGGGCAGGGGTCCGAAGGTCATGCTCGCAGGGCACATGGACCAGATCGGCCTCATGGTGACCCACATCGAGAAGAACGGTTTCCTCCGCGTTGCGCCGGTTGGCGGTGTTGACCCGAGGACGCTCATCGCCCAGCGCTTCAAGGTCTGGATCGGCCCGAACGAGTTCATCTACGGTGTCGGTGGAAGCGTTCCGCCCCACATCCAGAAGCCGGAGCAGAGGAACAAGGCCCCGACCTGGGACCAGGTCTTCATAGACATAGGCGCCGAGAGCAAGGAAGAGGCGGAGGAGATGGGCGTTAGGATAGGCACCGTTATCACCTGGGACGGCAGGCTCGAGAGGCTCGGAAAGCACAGGCTCGTCAGCATCGCCCACGACGACAGGATAGCGGTTTACATACTCGTCGAGGCCGCGAGGCAGCTGGCCGAGACTGATGCGGACGTTTACTTCGTCGCCACCGTCCAAGAGGAGGTCGGCCTCCGCGGTGCGAAGGTCTCGTCCTTCGGCATAGACCCCGACTACGGCTTCGCACTCGACGTCACCATAGCGGCCGACGTTCCCGGAACGCCGGAGCACAAGCAGATAAGCCAGCTCGGAAAGGGAACCGCGATTAAGATAATGGACCGCTCCGTCATCTGCCACCCGACCATCGTCCGCTGGATGGAGGAGCTGGCGAAGAAGTACGAGATACCCTACCAGTGGGACATCCTCACGGGCGGCGGAACCGACGCGGGGGCGATACACCTCAACAAGGCCGGCGTCCCGAGCGGTGGAATAAGCATTCCAGCGCGCTACATCCACTCCAACACGGAGGTCGTTGACGAGCGCGACGTCGACGCGAGTGTTGAACTCGTCGTTAAGGTTCTGGAGCACATAGACGAGCTTGAGGTCTGATCTTTTCTGTATTTTACGCTTTCCTTTACCTTGGTCCTCCATAGAGGCGGGCTTCAGTTTTCATTCTGCTCCTTCGCGGGAGCTTCTTGAGCCTCTCCGGCTTCTTCAGAGGGAAGGGCGTTCTCCGCTTTCCTGGTGATCAGGTCCCCTTCCAGCTTTCTGTATTCATACCAGAAGAAGACCGTCCCGGACAGCACCCCAAGCAGAAGGAAGGGAAGTCTGCTGGGCAGGGGGAGCCCCCGATGCCACGTGTAGAGGATGTAGTTTTGATAGGAGAACATGTACACAAACCACGCGATCAGCAGGGCCTCGGCACTGTATTCTATCGTCTTTATTGTCCTCTCGTCCATGATCCCACCTGAGGAAAGGTTAAAAGTGAGCCGTTAAAACTCTTTCCCATGAGCGAGTACTTCCCGTACGAGAAGCTTCGTCCGAATCAGAGGGAGTTCATTGAAATCGTCTCTCAAGCCGTTAAGAACGGAGAGAATGCTATAATCGAGGCTCCTACTGGTTTTGGAAAGACTATAAGCGTTCTGGCTGGAATCCTGCCCCATGCGGTCAGTTTCGGCTACAAGGTGCTGTACCTCGCGAGAACGCACCGACAGATGGACAGGGTCATCGAGGAGCTCAAGCGCATAAACGGAAAAAGTCCCGCTAGTGGGGTTGAGATGAGGAGCAGAAAGGAACTGTGCCTTCACACCTACCTCAAGGAGTTCACCACCGATGCCTACACCGCCATGGTGGTATGCAAAAACCTGCGGAAGATGGGTAAGTGCCCATTCTACGAGAACGAGAAGAAGAAAAAGACCGAGTTTGAGGAGGTTACCAAGTTCTTCCTGCGTGAGCCCAGTCACCCCACCGAGATACTGGACTACGCTGAGACGCTGGAGCTGTGTCCCTATGACCTGACCCGGCAGGTTGCGTACAACTCCAACGTGATAGTGGCCAGCTACCTCTACATGCTCAGCCCGTCCATACGGGACAACTTCATGACCTATCTGGACCTGGATTACTCCGACCTCATAGTGGTGTTTGATGAGGCTCACAACCTCCCTGATCAAGCCATATCTGCCCTGAGCGATAGAATAAGTATTCACACCGTAAACCGGGCCATCAAAGAGGGGGACGAGTACAACGAGCATGAGATAGCCAACTTCCTGAGCATATTCGGCAGGGGTCTTGAGCTGCTGTACGACGAGAAGCTGAGGGACAGGGAGGTTCATGAGGTTCCGATCCTGCCGGAGGCCGTTTTTGCGCATGTTGTTCGGGTGCTCGGTGTTGATGGCCGCCGTCTGGTCCGGTTCCTGAACGAGATGGTCGAAGTCGGTGATTCCATCAGGGAAGACCGTATAGAAAAAGGGAAGCCCCCTCGAAGCTACGTTGGGCGCGTTGGGGAATTCCTACTGAACTGGCTGGCCCTGGCGGGTCGTGAGGACTACCTGTTCTTGATGAGCAGGGATAAGGGGCTGAGCCTTGAACTGGTGGCCCTTGATCCATCCAAGGCGCTTGAGTTCATCCGTGACGTCCAGTCCGCCATCTTCATGTCCGGAACACTTACCCCCCTTGAGGCCTTCCGCGACGTTATGGGCATCGAGAACGCTCGGCTCAAGAAGTTTCCACGCATGGTGAAGAGGGAGAACGTTCAGGTGCTCGTTGCCAAGGATGTTTCCAGCAGGGGGGAGGAGCGCTCCCTTGAGGCCTACAGACGGATGGTTGACTATATCGTGGAGGCGGTGAGGGTCATCCCGAAGAACGTGGGGGTTTTCACGGCCTCCTACGAGGTTCTGCAGGGGCTCCTCTCGGCCAACCTGGACGTCAAACTTGAGGGGACGGGGAAGCCTCTACTCGTGGAGAAGCAGGGGGCATCGTCAAGGGAAAACGACGTTCTGGTTGCGAAGTTCAAGGCGTACTCGCGGAGGGATGGGGCGGTTCTCCTCGGCGTCATGGGCGGAAGGAACAGCGAGGGACAGGACTACTCAGGTGATGAGATGAACGGGGTGGTGCTGGTTGGGATACCCTACGCGCGCCCAACTCCGAGGGTGCAGGCCCAGATAAGGTATTTTGAGAGAAAGTTCCCTGGAAAGGGGCGTTATTACGGTTATTTTCTGCCCGCTCACAGGAAGCTGGTCCAGGCCGCGGGCAGGGTTCACCGCTCATCTGAGGAGAGGGGGTCCATAATTGTCCTCGACAGGCGCCTTCTGTGGAGTTCCATAAAAAAGGATCTCCCTGACTGGCTGGCCGAGAGTGTGAGGCCCGTCGACCTTGCCAGGATGCGCCTGTACCTGCGGAGGTTCTGGGGTTAGGCGGCGCCCGTTTTTAAACATCCCATTCTCTATCTTTACCCGCAAAATGGAACTTCTCAGGGGATGCCACAGCACCATCGGCACCTTTAAAACACTTGGAAACTTCCAACCAACTCTCCATCAGAAAAGTTTGTGTGGTGCGGGGGCGGGGATTTGAACCCCGGAACCCCTACGGGACAGGACCCTCAATCCTGCGCCTTTGACCAGGCTCGGCAACCCCCGCGTTGCCAAGATATAAGGGTTGAGGAGCCTTTATAAATTTTTCCCCTTTCTCTCCCCGCCCCTTCAGTGTACAAGGGGATACACTGAACCGAAAAACTTATAAAGTGCTCTCGTCTCTATCCCTACTGGTTAAGGGCCGGTAGCTCAGCATGGTTAGAGCGCGGGACTCTTAATCCCGTGGTCGGGGGTTCGAATCCCCCTCGGCCCGCCATTTAAGTTCGCGGTTCTTCTCGACGCGTTCGAGGTCTTGAAGGAGCGCGTTGTAGCACCTGATTACCAAAAGAGGAGTTAAAGAAAATGAGTTTTGAAAACTTGGGTTTATCAGAGGCCACTCTAGTGGCCGTTAGAAGGAAAGGTTTCTCGAGACCTACCGACATCCAGAGGGAGGTCATACCACGTCTTCTTGAGGGGGACAAGGATATAATCGGCCAGTCCCAGACAGGAACCGGCAAGACCGCCGCTTTTGCGCTTCCGATCCTGGAGGCCATAGACGAGGAAGAAAAGAGTGTGCAGGCCATAATACTCACCCCGACGAGGGAACTCGCCCTTCAGGTCGCCGACGAGACGAAGAGCCTCAGGGGAAAGAGGCGCGTTTACATCTACGCGGTTTATGGGGGTCAGCCAATAGGGCCGCAGATTAGAGCCCTCAACAGGGGGGTTCACGTGGTCGTGGGTACCCCGGGCAGGGTCTTGGACCATATCAGGCGCGGCACCATCGATCTCAGACGCGTGAAGTTCTTCATCCTGGACGAGGCCGACAGAATGCTGGACATGGGTTTCGTGGACGACATAGAGGCAATATTTAGGGAAACGCCCAAGAGGAAGCGTGTTCTCATGTTCTCCGCGACCATGCCGAGGGAGATACTGAGGCTTGCAGGAAGGTATATGAGGGACTACGAGCTTATAAAGGTCAGTGAGGACGAGCTCGTTCCTGGAGAAGTTGAACAGGAATATATAGAGGTTGTTCCGGCCAGGAAGCTCTCCGTCCTTAAAAAGCTGCTAGCGGACGATTTCCACGGGATAGTCTTCTGCCAGACGAAGCGGGAGACTAGGGAACTGAGCGAAAAGCTCAGGAGGGCAGGATACAACGCGGAAGCCCTCAACGGGGACATGACCCAGCGTGCCAGGGAATCAGCCCTTCTGCGCTTCAGGAACGGACGGACCAACGTCCTTGTGGCCACCGACGTCGCCGCCAGGGGACTCGACATTCGGGACGTTACCCACGTTGTTAACTACTCCCTTCCCATGAACGCCGAGGACTACGTTCACAGGATTGGCAGAACCGGGAGAATGGGCAAAAAGGGACGGGCGGTTACCTTCATAATGCCCGGTGAGTTTAGACGGCTCCGCTACATCGCCCAGGTGGCGGGGGTTGAGATTGAAAAATCCGAGCTTAGTGAGGATATACCTAGGGAGTACCGCGAGGATTACAGGGGGAACCGGGGAAGCCGTTCCTACGGAAGGCAGAGGAGCTACGGTGGGAGCAGAAGGAGGGGGCGCTACTAGCCCTTCCCCACGTATATGATCACCTTAAGGTTCCCACCCTCCTTTTTTGTCTCAATCCAGATGGCCTTGGCGTGCCGGATGCTCTCCGCGATTCCCTGATGGGTGAGTATCCTTCCGAGCAGCCAGTTGACGTATTCATTGTAGAAAATTGGATTGTAGAGGGCAGCGATCTCCTCAAACGTTATGCTCCATGCACTGATGGACTTGTATCCCTGGGGGAGTACCCCGTTTTGACTCGTAGAAAGCCTTCGGTCTGCCGTGATGTTGAACTCCTTTGAGAGCACTTCTTCCATCCCAGTTGCGAGTCTCAGTGCGTCGTGTTCGTCCATGGTGTACGTCTGCTTGAGAAAGTCCGTGCCGTTCAGGAACCCGATGCGTTTAACCGATGCTTGGTCCTCCGCGGTGATTATTTCGTAAAGCGTCGCGTTGATGATGGGGTTGCCCGTCTCCTTCCAGTGGTTGTAGTAAGCCCCCAGATCCATGGGGGGAAGGTGCTGGTCAAGTACAAAGTACCATCCCCCAATCCTGACCACCGCCGTGGCATGGGCACTCTTACTCAGGTTGATCCCCATCATGTACACTGGGGAATACCCCATGCTCAGTAGGAGGGCGTCCGTGAGAAGCGTGTAATCGGTGCAGATACCAGCTCCTCTCTTTATGGTCTCGTACGGGGTTTGAAGTTCGCTCCCGCCACCTGAGACGACTTCAGTCCTCCCATTTGAACGAACCTCGATGTAAGACGGCGTTTCATTTGCCTTCGTCCAGTTGTAGTGCAGGTTCTTTCCCTCCCATTCGAGGACGTTCCACGCGCTCTCCTCAATGTTATGCCCCTTGAGTGCCGTTCCCAGGGGTTTGATGACGTTGAGCTCCCGTTCTGAGAGCATGCAGGAGGCAGCGTCTTTTAGAATGTACCTCCAGAGCGGGGTGGGGCAGTTGAGGCGGGCATCTTCCGACGGCAGGCGAACCGTCAGGTTGTCGACGTGAACGAATGGGTTCATCCAGGTCGCTGGCGTCGAAGTCTCGGGCGTAGGGGATGAATGAGGGCTCCCAGTACCCGTGTTTGGGACCTCGACTAGACAGCCCGCCGCCAGGACCATTAACGCAAGCGCAAGCACGAACCCCGTCCGTTTCATAATTCCTAATGTGCCCTCGGTGGATATAAACCTGTCCCGCCATGACCTTTAACTTCAAAAAGGAGCTACCTAC
>JAMONK010000151.1 GCA_027065835.1 Thermococcus sp.
CTTTATGTTCTCCTCGGTTATCTCCTTGCCAGCGGCGTGGAGCAGCAGAGCGGCATACACGTACTCCATTTTTCGCACCTCCAATCATCTTCATTTTTTCATTCATTTCACACGGATTTGTTCAGGATACGAGGGAAATGGAAAGTTCAGCCGAAGAGCGCACCCAGTCCTGAGAGTGCTTCCTCTTCGGAGGCTTCCTCTTCTTCCTCCTCTTCCTCAGCCTCCTCAACCTGTTCCTCCTGCTGAGGCTGAGCGGCAACGGCTATTTGTGCCCCTTGGTTTAAAAGCTCTTTGGTCTTCTCGTCGAGCAGCTCCTCAGGCAGCTCCCCTGCTATGAGCAGGACCGCACGCAGGGCCCTGCCAAAGACGTCCTCGATTGTCTCTGGGGTGATGTAGCCAGCCTCCACAGCGACGTTCTTCGCCCCGAGGAACGCCTTCTGGATGATGGCCTCGATGGTCTGGCTCGTCGGGTACGCCGTGTTGACCGACAGGTTGAACGCATGGTTGTAGGCCTGCTGAAGCATGTTGATGTACTCGTTCTCATCGATGGCAAGGACGTCCGGAGTGTAGACGAGCCCGTCCTCGTAGGCCGCGAGCAGGTTGAGACCGACCTCAAGGGGCTCGATACCGAGGGCGTTGAGTATCCTCGCGAGCTGGTCGGTGATGACCTCGCCGGCCTTAAGGGCGGTGTAGTCTTTCTGTATGTTGACCTTGCCCTTCTCGATCCTCGCCGGAATCCCTAGGGACTGCATCTCACCAACGAGCGGACCTGGGGCCAGTGAAGTTGGACCGGCAGGTATGATAACATCGTGTGGAACTACTGCACCGGCTTTGGCCGGGGCAGGGGTTTTGCTCTCCTCAAGCAATTTGTAGAGCTTAAACGGGTTCATGCCAGTTGCCAGGATCCCAGCGCCTCCTCCTATGTGCTCGATGAGCTTTTCGAGTTCTGGTTTTCCAAGCTCCTGGGCAGCCCTCTTGAGGGCAAGCTCTATGAGGGTGTTCCTGGAGACCCTGAGGAGGGCCTTTCCCCTGAGCTTCTCCCTCATTTTGGAGAGCGGGTAGGCCGGAACGCCGGCAACATCCACGAGAGCTATCACTGGATACTCCTTGATGACGTTGGCGAGCTCTTCAACTTCCTTCTTCTTCCACTCAGCGACGTGGGCCATCTTCCTCACCTCTCCACCTTAACGGCTGGACCCATGGTGGTCTTGATGTACACTGACTTCACTTGGTTCTCTCCTCTCTCAAGCTTGCCCAGCACGGCGTTTAGAACCGTCTCAGCGTTCTCGGCAAGCTTCTCCTCGTCCATGTCCTCAGTGCCAACCGGTGCGTGGACTACCGGGTTGTTCTTGAGCTGGACCCTGATCGTCCTCTTGAGCCTGTTGAGTATCGGTTCAAGGTTGGTCATTGTCGGTGGAACTACTTGAGGCATCTTGTTCCTTGGACCGAGGTACCTACCCAGGTACTTACCTATCTTTGGCATCAGCGGTGCGGCTGCAATGAAGGAATCGTACCTCTTCGCAACCTTTCTGGCTTCCCGTGGGTTCTTGGCGAGCTCTTCAAGCTGTTCTCCACTAATCACATCAAGCCCGAGCTTCTTAGCCGCCTCGGCAACGGCACCATCAGCGATGACCGCGATTTTGGGCTCCTTCCCACGACCGTGGGGCAGCACAACCTCAAGTTTGAACCTGTTCTCAGGTTTCTTCAGGTCGATGTCCCTGAGGTTGACTGCCAGTTCGACGGTCTGTGTGAAGTGCCGCGGCTTGGCCCGGGCCTTCGCCTCCTTCACCGCTTCCAAGATTTTCTGCCTGTCAAAGGCCATTTACAGCCCCTCCTTTTCTTTTTCGATTTAAGCCTTAAAAAGTCAAAAATGCTAAAAAGGGAGATTTTTAAACTTTTCCCTCACTCTCCGGCGCCCGCGAAAACTTCGTCATAGACGCCTTCGTCGATTTCGCGCTGAACCTCACGTGGATCCTTGCCTTCGACGGTTACGCCCATGCTGAGGGCCGTGCCTACGACTTCCTTTGCTGCAGCCTTGAGATCGGCAGCGAGCATCTGCTCGACCTTGGCCTTGGCGATCCTGATGACACCTTCCATGCTCAGGTCCCCAACCGGGCTGTGTCCAGCCTCACTTGAGCCCTTTGTGGCGCCGATTTCCTTCTTGATGAGCTGGCTGACCGGGGGAACACCGACCTCTATCTCAAAGGTTTTCTTCTTGGGGTCGGTGACTATGATCTTGACGGGAACCTGCATCCCCTCGAAGTCCTTGGTGGCTTTGTTTATTTCGTCAACGACCTGTTTAACGTTAAGCCCAAGCGGGCCGATTGCCGGTCCGAGTGGCGGGCCTGGAGATGCCTTTCCTCCCTCAACGAGGACTTCAACGACCTGTGGCATTGTTCTCACCTCTCTTTATCTGGTTTCTTTCACTCCTTCTGGCGTTTGCTTATAAGCCTAACGTATTCTCCCCTCACTGTAACGGGGATTGGAACTATTGAGCCTATGAGCTCCACCACGATTTCGTCCTTGCCTTCGTCCACACGGACGACTTTTGCCTTTTCTCCCTTGAACGGGCCCGAAATGAGTTCGATTATATCGCCCGGCTCGAAGCCACTGACCGCGGGCTTCTCCTCAAGGAAGTGTTCGATCTCTTCGAACCCAACCTCCCCGGGTAACGTACCCTTTGCGTGGCGTATCCCTTTGATGGCTTCGTCAACGGCACTCTTGTTGGGTGCTTCTACGAATATGTATCCCTTGACTTTCGATGGTGCAAGCACGGCGTATATCGGCAGGTTGTACGTTTTGACTTTACTGTATATCAGTTTTGCCGTGGTCTCTTCCTGACCCACGGTGACCCTTACTGTGAATATTCTGCTCTCGCTCATGTTCCTCACCACAGACAGTTCAGGAGCCGGTTGTTAGGTAGCCGATCATACGGATTATGAGCCCGATGGTTCCAATTAAAATCATTCCGATGCCGGTTATCTTGACCGCCATCTTGAATTCCTTCCACCCGGGCTTCTTGGTGACCATCAAAACCCTCCGCGACTCCGTGAAGAAGCTTTTAAGTTTTTCCGTGTTTGTTACCACGCTCGTCACCTCGCGTAAATTTATGAAAATGAAAGCCGTCAAAGCTCCTCAAGGTCCAGCTTAATAACTTTTCTCTCACTCTCCTCACCGAAGTATTCGGGGGTTTCCTCTTCGGTAACCGCGTAGGGGGAACTGACTCCCGTGACCACTATGAGGATTCTTATGGTCTTGCCGAGCTCTTCGTCTATCTGTATCCCCCAGATTACCTGGGCCTCCGGATCGAGTTTGCTCGTGACAACTTCAATGATCTGCTGGGCTTCCTCAAGCTTTACGTCGCTGCCGCTGATTGCTATCAGCGCCCCCTTGGCACCGCTTATGTCAACGTCGAGGAGCGGGCTGTTGAGTGCCTGCTGGGCTGCCTCCAGAGCGCGCTTCTCGCTGTCGCTCTCGCCGATACCTATCATTGCGACGCCGCCGTCCTTCATGACGGCCCTAACGTCGTTGAAGTCAAGGTTGATGAGACCCGGCCTGGTGATGAGCTCGGTTATGCCCTTGACCGCCTGGACGAGTATCTCGTCCGCGACCTTGAAGGCCATGTGAATCGGCAGGTTCGGGGCGACCTCCATGAGTTTGTCGTTCGGGATGACGATGACGGTGTCGCTGTTCTTCCTGAGCCTCTCCAGGCCGTACTCGGCGTTCTTTATTCTCCTAATGCCTTCAACCGTGAACGGAAGGGTGACGACTGAAACTGTCAGAGCCCCCATTTTCTTGGCCATCTCGGCAACGACCGGAGCGGCACCGGTTCCGGTTCCGCCACCGAGACCACAGGTTATGAAGACCATGTCCGCCCCCTCAAGGGCTTCTCTTATGTCCCTCTCATTCTCCTTAGCTGCTTCCTCTCCCATCTTGGGGTTGTTTCCAGCCCCCAGACCCCGCGTAAGCTCCTTACCAATGAGTATCTTCTTGTGAGACCTCACCTTGAGGAGGTCCTGGGCATCAGTGTTCACGGCGATTATCCTGGCACCCTGAATACCAACCTGCATCATCCTGTTAATTGTGTTACAGCCGGCACCGCCGACACCAACGACATATATCTTGGCCTGTATCTGTTCGAGGATCTTCTTAAGCTCCTCATCCACATCGGTTTGGGGGGCCTGAGCCTCCGGGACCTTTTCTAGGTCGGAGGAAGTCCTTTCGATGGCATCTTCAATCAGCTTCAGCATTTTTCCACCCTCCGGGCAATTTAACATCTGTTTCACTTTGTACTCAAGTGGTATATAAATTTAGCTAAACCGAGTGCTGATTTTAAAATGCCGCTTAACACCTTTAAAGATTTCGATTATCAGTCTTTAATGAACTCCAAGCCCAGCTCATCCGCTACCGACTTGGCCGTCTCTCTGGTCTCCCTCTTGGTGCCCTTCCAATCAACGTAAACGGCTTCAACTTCGCCCTCCGTCCTTTCCAGGGCCTGTATCATGAGATCCCTGCTGAGCGGGTGGGTGTACTTCGGCGCTATGTGGCCGAACGCCAAATCCCCTTCAAGGGCCCTCTTGGTCTCCTTGGGGGCGTAGTGTCCGCCACCTATTCCAAGGGCCGTTTTGAATTTTTTCTTCCCGTATTCCTTGAGGGTATGGACGATGGTTTCCGCGATTATCTCGCCCGCCCTCTCGTTAGTCCATTCTTCCCTGCTTGATCCGATCTCTATGAAAAAACTTGGAACGCTTAAAACACTGGGGCCGTGGTGCGTGGCCTCGTAGCACACAGTCCACCCGAGGTCGTTCAGCTCGTACATCTTTAAAAGGGCAAGCTTCATTGCGTTTGGCTGAGCTACCGCAAGATCTTCGTCCCTCCCCCCGTACATCGCCTTGCCCCAGTTGCCCGTGACGTGGGTGGTTAGGGCGGGAAGTTTCTGCCTGCTTGAATGGCGCGAGGCAAATGCTATTATCTCCGGCTTTGTTCCAAGTGCCTTTGCTATGGCATCATCAAGCCCGTCGTAGTATATCATCTCGTCGTTGGTGGTCAGTATTAGGGTATCACCACTCTTGAAGACGGGGTTGCCGTCGAACCGGATTTCGACCTCCCTGAAACTGAAGTACTCCACGAGCTTGTCCAGGATGTTCATCGAGGCTGGGTCAACCTTTGTTGTCATTATTACCTTCATCTTGATCCCCATGTTACATAAACCCGCCTATTAAAAGAATTTTCCAGGTTCGAAATATGTACGTTTATCAAGTATGTTCCGATTAAGCTCCGGTAAAATGGGCTCTTTCAAAGAAAGTTTTACGAAAAAGTAACGCAAACTATATATACCTAAGATGTGCAGCAATATCCTAATATGGCAATTTGGCCATATTTGAACATTCATGTTTGGAGGTGTCTTTGGATGAAGAAGTTTGCTACCGCGGCCCTCGTGGTCGTTATGTTGGTCGCCGTTATTGCGGCGGGCTGTATAAGTGGCGGGGGAGGGACCACCACCCAAACCGGAAGCTCCAGCGGGAGTTCCAGTTCCACGTACAGTGGGACCATAACGCTGTACACAGGTGGAACGAGCGGTGTTTACTATCCATTGGGCTCAAAGTACGCCGAGCTCCTGGATAAGAACGGTGTTAGTGCCAAGGCCGTCACCAGCGGTGCCAGCGTCTCAAACGCCCAGGCCATCGGGAATGGAAACGCCCAGGCCGCCATCATGCAGAACGATGTTGCGTACTACGCTTATAACGGCCTCTACATGTTCAACGGGAAGCCAATAAAGAAGCTTCGCGGTGTTGCTGCCCTCTATCCCGAGACCGTTCAGTTCGTGGTCAGGGCGGACAGCGATATTAAGAGTCTCTCCGACCTTAAGGGCAAGAAGGTCGCGATAGGCGCCCCCGGAAGCGGTACCGCCGTTGCCGCCGAACAGATACTTAAAGCGGCAGGTGTGTGGAACAGCATTCAGAAGGTCAACCAGAAGTTTAGCGAGGCCGCTCAGGCTCTTAAGCTCGGCCAGATCGATGCGGCGGTCATAGTGTCCGGCGCGCCAACTCCGGCGATCACTCAGATAGCGGTTACCACCCCTGTGAGGGTTCTCCAGATCCCGGACAGCATACTCAGCAAGCTCAAGAGTGAGGGGTACATCTTCTACGTCAGGCAGGACCTCAAGGCCGGTACATACAAGGGAATGGACACTGACACCGCAACCGTGGCCGTTAAAGCCATTCTCGTTGCCAGCTCAGACCTGCCGGAGGAAGTCGTTTACAAGATGACCAAGATCCTCTTTGACAACGTTGACCAGCTCAGGGCTGTTCATCAGAAAGCGCGTTACATAAGTCTTAACACGGCCCTTGACGGTATGAGCATCCCGCTTCACCCAGGCGCGGCAAAGTACTACACCGAAAAGGGACTTACAATACCCGATAAGATCAAGCCGCCCAGCGGGTGAGGTTTTTGAGGCGTCTCTTTTTCCTTTTCGCGGTTTTGATTATTGGGGTTGCGCTGATTCCCCTTAGCTCCCTGTCTATTTATGACGATGATTCCCATTACAACGCTCTGCTTGGGGACGTTCGTGTTACCGTTGAGTACAATCACAGCGTTGAGCACAGTGAGGTGATAGAGATTCTGGAGGCCAACTCAAGCGGCATCTACGTCAGGAAAATGCTCTGGTCGGATTTTGGGGCGGGTCTTCCGGAAGACATCCAGGGAATGGAGAACGGCTACTACTACAAGGATGTTGACCAGTACCTTGGTAAGGGCTTTGACTACTGGTTCATCCCCTTTAATCGGGCGAGGATTATCGTTGGCAATCGGACTGTTTTGGCCCCCAAGCATGCAGAACTGGTCAAATTCAGGGTTAAAAAATGTCCGCTCATCTTGATAGCACTGAGGAGGTGTTGATATGGCCGAGAACGGAACAAAGGTTGAGGCTGAGGACGTGGAGAAGATTGAGGAGATCATAGAACGAACGAGGAAGCTCCCACCTTTGCTCAACAAGGTGGTCACAGTCGCCGCCGTGTTAATCGGTATCTACGAGATTCTGTTCATATTCAACTTCAACGGGACGCTCTACAACCTGCTCTCAAAAGTTGGAATCGACATCCCCGCACTCCTCTACACCCTGCAAACACAGCAGGGAGAGGCGTTCGTCCTGTCAATGATACTTCTAATAGCTTTCCTGTTGTACCCGATAAAGAGATCTGAGAAACATCAGAAACGGGTGGAATGGCACGATTACGTCCTTATCGTGCTCGGCCTGGTGGCGATGTTCTACCTTTTCTTCAGGTATCCCAGCTACGCAGAGTACTCCGTGACGTACGACAGGGATATAGCCTTCGCCATCCTCTCGATTGCCGTGGTTCTTGAGGCGACCAGAAGGGTTATCGGATGGGTCCTTCCGACCGTGGTGCTCGTGTTCCTCGGATACGCCATATACAACATAAACTTCAACTGGCTGGTGTTCACGGAGCACATGTACCTCGCCAGTGAGGGCCTGTTCGCAACCCCCCTGTACGTCATGACGATATACGTCTTCGCCTTCATATTCTTCGGAGCCTTCCTGCTCAAGATAGGCATAAGCGACTACATCACCGAGTTCATGATATCCGTCTTTGGTACGCGTCCCGGTGGTCCCGCTAAATCGGCGGTCATAGCCAGTGGGCTGATGGGAACCGTCAGTGGTTCAAGCGTTGCCAACGTTTTGACGACGGGCACCTTCACGATACCGCTGATGAAGAAGGCGGGATATCCGCCGGAGATAGCGGGTGCCGTTGAGCCCGTTTCCTCCACCGGCGGTCAGCTGATGCCTCCGATAATGGGGGCGGCGGCGTTTATAATGGCGGAGTTCCTGGGCATTCCGTACAACAAGATAATAATAGCCGCGGTGTTACCGGCCCTCGTTTACTACGCCGGCGTTTACCTTTTCATAGACCGCGAGACGAAGAGGCTGGGTCTCAAGGGTATGCCAAGGGAGCACTTCAAACCGATATCCTATTTCCTACGGAAGAGCTACATCCTCCTGCCGATAGCCGTCATCACCGTTGCCCTCGTCTGGGGTATCCCCGCCCATATAGCCGCTATATCCTCGTTGGGCGTTGCGATCTGGGTGGCGTGGATTTCCAAGGACGAAATAGAAGGTAATGAAGCCCTTTACGTTGCCATGGTCCTTTTAACCACCGGACTGATGTTCATGGGAAGGGGTCTGGCTTCTGTAAGCGCTCTGGTACTGCTGGCTCTCTCCCTGCTTCTGGTGGTGGCCCCCGTGGTCACGACATGGGTGCGGTTCAATGAGAAACTCTATATAAGCCTCTTGTTCATGCTGTTCGTTGCGTTCACCCAGTACATCGGCATGAACAAGGAGAGTATACTTTTGCTCACGGGGATCTTTGGAATCGTGTTCTCCCTGATCGTGGGTTACGTCTCCAAGAGTGCCGGTGGCAGAACCATGTACTCGGCCACCTACGAGTCCATGGTCGAGGCTGGAAAGACCAGTACCGCCGTCATGCTGGCCGCAGCCAGCGCCGGCCTCATACAGGGCTCCCTAACCATAACCGGACTCGCCTCGTCCCTGGGGTACAAGATGGCTGCACTGACGGGAGGTAGCTTGTGGCTGTTGCTGGCGATAACGATGGTGTTCAGCCTGATACTGGGCATGGGGGTCCCGACGACGGCCAACTACATCATCACATCGCTGGTCATGGCGCCTGCCATATTTCAGGCGGTTAGGACCCTGTCCCCCTATAGCCAGCCGGTTCCTGGGTTCAGCACGGCCATAGCGCTCCTTGCGGCACACTTCTTCGTGTTCTACTTTGGGATCCTTGCGGACATAACACCCCCCGTTGCCCTTGCCAGCTACGCCGGGTCCGCACTGGCCGGGGGTGACTTCTGGAAGACCTCCATAAACGCGGTGAGGTACGCGGTGGCGGGCTACATAGGTCCGTACATATACTTCACGCACCCGGAGATGTTCCTTATAACGGTCCAGCACTGGAACATCTCCACGGTCCTCACGGTACTGTACGATCTAGGGGCGACACTTCTGGTGATGTATATGCTATCCATAGCGTTTACTGGGTGGTTTGGCGGGCATCTGAAGGCGGTCTTCAGGCTGCTCCTCGGCTTTGTGGCTTTGGTCGCGGCGTCGCTGAACGTCTTTGTGGTCGCCATAGGCCTGGTCCTGGTCCTAGTGACGAGGTTCTTTACCTCGAAGGTTGTGGCATCGGAACCTGCCTGAGCACGCCATTCCTTTTATTTTCCATTGGCCGCCACGTTACTTTTGTGATCCAACCCATCGGTGGCAGAACCGGCATCACACTAAAAAGGATAGAGAAGAGCGCGGTTTCAATACAGCATCACCTCAAACCCGAGTTCGCTGAGAAGGTCTGCCAGCTCCTCAGCATCCACGTAGGCGAGCAGGTGGTGGTTTCCTATGGTACCGTCGATGAAGTCCATCGCGTCCTCAACGTGGAGCTTTAACTGGGTTCTGCATCTGTTCTCACTGTGTTCACGCCCTACCACCTCAACGTCCACCACAACCGCCTTTCTCCCCCGTATCTTCAG
>JAMONK010000152.1 GCA_027065835.1 Thermococcus sp.
CGGGGGCAGGGACTTTGAGAAGGAGCTTGAGGCGAGGATAGAGGACGAGGTTCACGTCCCCGTGGTGAGCACGAGCACCGCCGTTGTCGAGGCCCTGAAGATCCTGGATGCCCAGCGGGTTCTGGTAGTGACCCCCTACACGGAGGAGATAAACGAGCGCGAGAGGGAGTTCCTTGAGGCGAACGAGTTTGAGGTGCTCGATATACGGGGACTGGGTATGGAGGAGAACACGAACATAGGAAAGGTGGAGCCTTACGAGGCTTATCGTCTTGCCAAGGCGGCGTTCATGGAGGAGGCCGACGCGGTGTTCATAAGCTGCACCAACCTGCGGACGTTTGAGATAATTGATCTCCTGGAGGAGGACCTTGGTGTTCCTGTTGTCACGAGCAATCAGGCCTCCCTCTGGCTTGCACTCAGGGAGATGGACGTCATGGAGAAGATCCCTGAACTTGGGATGCTTTTCACGGAGTTCTAACTCTCGACTCCATCCTTCCGAAACTCTTTTAAAATGGAGCACCTTCTCTACAGTGTTAGTCACTGAGGGTGATACATATGGATGCCGGGCTTCTCAACGGGGCGAGGGACCTATCGATCTACACCGCCTACAACACCAACGTCGATGCCATAGTCTACCTTAACGGGGACATCGTTCAGAGGCTTATAGACGAGTTTGGAGCGGGGGCGGTAAGAAGAAGGATCGACGAGTACCCGAGGGAGATAGACGAACCCCTGGATTTCGTTGCCAGACTCGTGCACGCCCTTAAGACCGGGAAGCCCATGGCGGTGCCCCTCGTAAACGAGGAGCTCCACAGGTGGTTCGATGACCACTTTGACTACGACGTTGAGAGGATGGGGGGTCAGGCGGGGATCATAGCGAACCTTCTGGCCAGTCTGGACTTCAAAAGGGTCATAGTTTACACGCCGCATCTTGCGAGGAGGCAGGCCGAGCTCTTCGTCAGCAGGCCAAACCTTCTCTACCCTGTTGTCGAGGATGGAAAGCTAACCTTTAAGCATCCCCGTGAAGCGTACCGCGAGAACGATCCGATAAAAGTAAACAGGATATTCGAGTTTCGGGCCGGTACCAGGTTTAAACTTGGAAACGAGACGATAACCGTTCCGTTCTCAGGTAGATTCATCGTTTCGGCGCGCTTTGAGAGTATAAGGATATATACGGAGGAGGCGTTGAAGCCGTTTCTCCCCGAGATTGGGGAGGGGGTCGATGGTGCAATCCTCTCCGGGTACCAGGGCATAAAACTGCGCTACTCCGACGGCAAAGACGCCAATCACTACCTGAGGAAGGCCAAGGAGGACGTAATGCTCCTGAAACGGAGAAAGGACGTTAAGGTCCACCTCGAATTCGCATCCATTCAGAACCGTGACCTCAGAAAGAAGGTCATATACAACCTCTTTCCCTTGGTTGACAGCGTTGGTATGGATGAATCCGAGATAGCCTACGTCCTGAACGCCCTTGGGTATCCGAGGCTTTCGGAGAGGATATTCACCTACAACCGCATCGAGGACTCGGTCCTTGGGGGGAAGATAATCCTGGACGAGATGAACCTTGAGATCCTGCAGATCCACACTATCTACTACCTCATGTACATCACGTCGAAGGACAACCCCCTTAGTGAGGAGGAGCTTAGAAAAAGTCTGGAAGTTGGAACAACGCTGGCCGCTGCCAGGGCGTCCCTTGGGGAGATACGATCTCCTGAGGACTACCGGGTTGGTTTAAACGTTCCGTTCAACGAGCGCGGAGAGTACGTTAAACTCCGCTTTGAGGAAGCCAAGAGGAGGACGCGGGAGTACAAGGTTGTTATAATCCCGACCCGCCTTGTTAAAAAGCCCGTCTCCACCGTGGGGCTGGGGGACACCATCTCAGCGGGAGCTTTCACGAGCTATCTAGCCCTAATGCGGAAGAAAATGGCCCTCTAACTTCTTCCCCACCGTCAAC